>NZ_JAAHHS010000618.1 GCF_010692395.1 Moorena sp. SIO3H5 | reverse complement strand
TATCAAAGTCTCTTTTTAAGGGAGAATCATTAAAAGTATTTGCTGAAGATTTAACACGACCAATAAAGAACAAAAGTCAGTCCAAAACCATGTCTCGCAAGCTTAATAGTTGGATGAAGGGTCAAATGCGGGACTCCTTACAAAAATGGGCTGATTGGACTGGTTCAGTCGTGACAGAAGTTCAGCCTAGTTACACGTCGCAAATTGACTCCAGGAATGGAACCCTTTTAGGGGAAAGGACTGGGGACAGTTTTACCGGATTTGATGGGGTCGTGTTACAGGCTGACTATAATGCTGCCAAAAATATCCTTGACAGAGGTACGGATAGGGAAATTACTCGGTACATGAGTAAGATCGAGGTTCAGGCAGTATTGCTGCGTCGTACCGCGCGTTTCTTGGAAGGGATGGGACTGAGCCTGCTAGATGCAGTCGAGCTTGGTTGGCTTGACTGTAAACATACCAGAACTCAGGCTTTCAAGCAACTCCTGGTCGAGATGCCAGGAACGCCTAGACAGATGAGTGGGAGGCTTAACTCCAATTGCTGACCACCACTCCTCCCTCAGGCAACAACAAATTGCACCTTGACCGTTTTATACCGGATTATCCCGATTAATTAAGGTTTAAGAGTATCTCAAATCCCCCAACCCAGCGCCGTGATGGCAAATGTCCTACTGGCGCTTGGAGTTGGAACTCAAAGTCTTGATCTCGAAGATGAGAGTTGTGGAGGGGCCAGCTGATGGGATTGGCCGTAGGCCACGCTAAGCGAACGAAAAACCAGTAACGAAAGTTGTTAGTTATAGCGCTACGGGCTGGGAATAGGGAAGATTCCTGTTATGAGTTCCCTGTTCTGAGTTGCCTGTTCAACACTTATGGGATAATTGGTCGCTTCTTGATGCAGTCGCTCATGGGGGAAACCACGGCAGTCGCTCATGGGGGAGACCCCCAAGACCGCGCTGCCTCCCCAAGACCGCGCTGCATCGCTCTTTATCTTACTTATTGCTGATTTTCAAGTTCTAGTTCACATTGACTGAATACATAATTAATTGCTGAATAAAGTCTCTCTAAATCAGAAATTGTATAATTGTTAATTTCTCTAGTATAGAGATTCCCTTTTAGTTTACCAAACTGCCAAACTTGACCATTGGAAACAATTCCAAATATAGTTTGATCAGATTGGTCATTAAGCTTTTGAATTGCCACCATTTCTGCTAAACATTGACCCCACCCCTTAATAAAATCATCCTTTTTGGCTTCTACAGCTACAAAATAGGGCTTTTCAAAGATTTGTTTCCCAAGGGGTGAACGCTTTGCTAAAATATAATCCGGTATGCCAGTGAGCTGTTGATCATAGGTGATTGGTTTATGACTCCACAGCGTAAATTTATCTCGATACTGTCTGTATACTTCTTTTAAGAGCGGAAAAATAATCGTCTCACAAATAGCATACTCTGACTCTTCAACGGTAAATTCTCGAAGACAAAACTCTAAATCTTCTTTAAACGCTTCTCTGATAACAGTGTCAGTTTCCAGGATATAATTGGCTTCAGTAGCAGTAATCGTAAATTCTTGGAGTACTTCGCCAATAGTCTTATAGGAATCGAAGGACATGAGGGAATCGGGAATTTAGAATTTAGAATTTAGAATTGGGAATCGGGAATCGGGAATCGGGAATCGGGAATCGGGAATCGGGAATCGGGAATTGGGAATCGGGAATCGGGAATCGGGAATTGGGATTAGCCACGATAACACCACACTCCCCATCTCCCCATCTCCCCATATTCCCACAGTAACTACACTTTCCCCGCCACTTCTGCAACAGGTCTAGTTTGAGCAATTGCTGCCAAAAACTGAGCCAGTTGTGCTGGAATTTGATCGTGGACAATTTGGCGGTATTCAAGGAAATGTTCCAGATAGGCATGATCGCTAAGATACCGTTTCCATACCTGAGGATTGTGCCTGAGGATAGAAAAAAGTTGACCCCAGAATTGGAAGCGGGTTTGGCGCTTGATGCCATTGCGCCAGATAATAATTAGCAGTGCCCAGAAATAGATCAATTTTGGCATTACCAACTTAGGCTGATAGGGTTTCGGCTTCATATTTAAGTAGTGCCGATAAAGTCTGCCTAAATAGGATTCTGGTTTATATAATTCCCAGAAACAACTGACGTATTCCTGAGCCAGTTGTTCTATCGGTCGAGTGGGGATAAAATTGGTCAGGGTTGTCTGATTTATATTTTCCTCATTGCCTTCTAGTAAACGCCCCTCTTGTTTGAGCCGATCCCAAAGGGCGGTATTGGGCAAGGCTTGTAACATACTAAAAACAGGATGGGGAATAGCGGTTGCTTCTACAAAATCGATAATGCGATCGCCTGCTCCTGGTTTTTCTCCATCCAAGCCAATAATAAATCCAGCCATCACTCGCAAACCTGCCCGATTAATTTTCTCAACCGCATCTGCTAAGGGTTGACGAGTGTTTTGGTGTTTTTTGGTCAGGGTCAAGCTATCGGTATTTGGTGTTTCAATTCCCACAAATACTGAACTAAAATTGGCAGCAATCATCAACTCCAACAGTTCATCGTCTTCGGCCAGATTCAAAGAAGCTTCTGTGGACAAAGGAAAGGGGTAACCATGCTCTGCCATCCAGGGAGCTAGTTCCTGCAACAGAACCTTGACATGGCGTTTATTGCCAATAAAATTATCATCAACTATAAATACAGGAAGCCGCCAACCCAAATTATAGAGGGTTTGCAATTCAGCCAAGACTTGAGCTGGGGTTTTGGTGCGCGGTTTACGGCCATATCGCACAGAGATGTCACAGAACTCGCACTCGAAAGGACAACCACGGGAAAACTGTACCGACATCTCGCTATAAGCATCCAATTCCAGTAAATCGTAGCGGGGAATTGGTGTCTTGGTGACATCGGCTCTTTCACCATTAGCACGGAATACTCCCGAAGTTTCTCCCAGAGCCAGTGCTTCAACAAATCTCGGTAGGGTAATCTCACCTTCATCTAAAATCAGAAAGTCTACTCCTGCTTCTTGAGCTTCCTCTGCTATAGACGTGACATAAGGTAATGAACTTCATTATAAGAAGAATTTATTTCAAAAGACTGGTTTTGTCACTTACACCCTCTAC
>NZ_JAAHHS010000617.1 GCF_010692395.1 Moorena sp. SIO3H5 | reverse complement strand
TCAATATCCAATTACGCTTAATTTTTTCTTTACTGTGATCGTTTCCAACTCTGATGCCGTAATTTTTCCATACTTAGGGTTACCACACCTAACGTTACCAGAAACAATCCGATAATTTCCTGTAACCCTAAACCTTGTTGAATAATCCCCACGGCTAAGACGGTAGTTAACACTGGTGCTGTTGACCCGATAATTCCAGCTGGACGCCCACCAATGAGCCTGATGGCAAAGTTTTGCACCAGATAGCTCACTAACGTTATCACTCCCAACCCCAGACAGCTGAAGTATACAGCCAGTCTTTGGGTGGGTTCAACAAAAAAGCGCCAGGATTGATCTAGGGGAAATGATAAGCTCAGGCTAGAAAATACCAAAATTAATGTAAAATTAATAAAGCTATAAGGAATAGGGTTGAGCTTTCTAGCACTGACTTGGGTCAGTATAATGTAAACAGCGAAGCTCAAACCCGCACCAGCAGCAGCTAAAACTCCCAATGCATAAGAGGGATCGTTAGCTAGAATACTAGGTAGGGCAATAAGCAACGCTCCACCCACAACACCAACTATTACTAGAGCACGAACTAGGTGTTGGCGAGATAGATGTGGGCTAAATAGATCTGAGGGAAATAGATGTGTACGATTACCAAACAGCAATCCTGTCAAGATTACCGTCACAATAGGATATATAAAAAAAATCGTGATTGCTACCCCTGGTTGAATAAGACCTAATGATAGGTATATTAGCACTTGGGATAAAAATAAAAAGAAGCTACTCGCCACCACCTGGCCAAATAAAGGCAAGTCACCGGAGTGAGCACAATGCCTAATATCTCGCCATACCGATGGGTAGAGTAACCTAGCCACAAATGCCATTAGCGGTACTACCACCAGCATCTTTAGCCACAGAATCAACACGGAATTGCCAAAACCAGGAGCCACTAGCCCTCCCACTTGAGCATTCTGTAGACCAAAGAGCCAAGATTGATTAAAGATTACATATATGATTATATTCTGAAACGATAAAATTAGGCAAGACATTAAGGCCAAAAGTACCCCAATAGAGATTTTATTTGGGATTTTCAAACGACTTTTATGCGATCGCGTCAGCTGGTGTGGGATAGCTTGATCAGCCGCACTCGTCTTTTTTGGGGATACCATAAGTTTCTTGGTGTTGGCAGAGATAGCAATATAAGCAACAAGCGTCTTTTATCCTGTATGCTAAAGAGTCGCTGAAAATGAATTGATCATAAATCCATGAATACCACAATCAAGTCTGCCACTGATTCCAACCAAGGTCTAGAATCGGTAAACACCGCTGATTCCTCTGGCACTGGGCTAACGCGATCGCAATATCAGCAAAAAATGCAGCGACGCAAAGAAATACAGGAACAACGCCTAGCTAAAGCCTCCAAACAAAAAGGGCTGATTGTGGTTAATACCGGCAACGGCAAAGGCAAGACCACAGCTGGCTTAGGCATGGTCTTGCGATCCCTTGGTCATGGCTACCGAGTTGTGATTGTACAATTTATTAAGGGTGCTTGGGAACCCGCAGAAAAAGCTGCCTTAGAGCACTGGACAGTAGCCACTGATAACAATCCCCCTCAATTAGAGTTCCATGCCATGGGGGAAGGCTTTACCTGGGATACTCAAGATCGAGAGCGAGACATCGAAAAAGCCCAATCCGCCTGGGATGCAGCCTTAGGGTTTATCCGTAACCCTGACATTAAGCTAGTGCTATTGGATGAGATTAACATAGCATTGAAACTCAACTATCTCAGCATTGAGCAGGTTTTGGCTGGACTAGACGAAAAACCCACTGATTCCCATGTCATCTTAACCGGTAGGGGAGCACCAGCCGCCCTAATTGAAAGAGCTGACTTAGTCACAGAGATGACCTTAGTCAAGCATCCTTTAAAAGACCAGGGGATTAAAGCACAACCTGGTATCGAGTTTTAATAGTGAGTTTTACTATTAAGTTTTTATTAAGTTTTAATCCTGTTAACCAGGGGAGTAGGGGAGAAATTTTTGAACTATTTTTCAACACTCCACAATCCCCAAGTTTTATACTTTTAGCCTTTGGAGAGTTGTCACAGCAATAGCATGATCCCAAAAAATTAGGGCGTTTTCTGCAAATCAGGTCGCTCTTCTGGTATAATAGCCCCCTCAACTGGACAGACTTCGACACAAATGCCACAGTCAATGCAGCTAGAAAAGTCAATCCAGTACCAGTCACTCCCGAGGGCATTTTTCCCTGGTCCTGGATGAATGCATGCCACTGGGCAACATTCAACGCAATCAGCAATTCCTTGGCAAGTATCAGTAACAATCGTGTGTGGCAAAGTGTTTTCTCGCTTGTGTTAGTTGGTCGGATGTGGATCTTTCTTAATTCTATAGTTAGCTAAGTTCGCCTTAGCCAACTCCAACCAATAACTTCCAACTACTCAATTAGCAGTAGCAGTTCATGGCGCGTGTCTAGACATCACGACCCCTATCAGTTCGGTTATCTCACTCTGGAGTATCTATCTATTTCCTGATTCTTGGGTGATTATTTTAATGGAGGGTGTATGTGAGGCTTTATCTCCAAAGCCCCACTAAGGTCCGATGTCCCACCGATGTAATCCACGCACTGTATCCCTATGATATTGCGATTTTTTCCTCAAGGCAAACAATTGTTGAACCTTTTCAGCTTTACCGGGGTCTAAATATGTAATACAATGGAGCTAAGTTGAAATCATAATGACTTCGACTTAATGTCAAAGCGGTTAACCATTACTAAAGGGGATTCACCTGAAGACCTCAAACCACCTGCGGGAGGCAGGTTGCGGCCAGGGTAGTAGAAAACTACTACGGGAGTAAGTGCTCGTTCAGCCAAACCTCCGGATGCTGTATAAGACCAATCTGTAAATACCTTATATATAAGTATATATCACCTATAAATACTTATATAACTACAGGGGGTCAGCAGCAGATCAAACATCGAAGCCCTCAAGCCCACATCGCGCGATTTGGTTGCGGGTAAAACACCAAGGCCCCAAGAGTATGAGCCAAGCGTGCCTGGTCAACTTGTAGGACTACGAAACCTGGGGACAGCCCCAGACAAAACCTAGAAAAAATTGACTTAGTATACATCGTCAATGTTACCGATAAATCTCTTTCTAAAGAAAGAGGTAGGTGGTTAATACCTATTG
>NZ_JAAHHS010000616.1 GCF_010692395.1 Moorena sp. SIO3H5 | reverse complement strand
TCACGTCTGTTGCACTATAGCAGGGAAACCCCAGCGACAAAACTCCCCTAAGCCTTGCCAGTCTTGACGGCGAGAACCTTGATAAATCTGGTTATAGCCCCGAGAGGTTAGTCGTTGTAAATCCTTGACCAGGGTATTGCCTACTTGGTTAGTTCTAGCACGGGCTAAATCCGCTGATACGGAGCGATACAAACTAGCGAGTTCCTTGATTTGGGATCCTGGCAAGGACTTGATTCCTCGTTTCTCCACTTGTTGGAGGAGGGTATCCAACTGTTTCCAATTTGCTTCCCGCCGCCCAATCCAACGTTTAATATTCATAAAGTTTTCGGGGTAATTTTCGTAAACCTCGCTTAAGATAGCGTTAAAACTTGTCTTGCCATCAATAGCCCCATCGACCCATGTCTTATGAGCCTAGTCCCAACCAATCTTTAGGACCACTCAGTATTGGTAATGTTGTTAATGTCGGTCTGCGGATCTACCGCGATCATTTTAAGTTATATTATCGTCTAGCTTTTATCGGTTATCTATGGCTATTAGTTCCCATATATGGCTGGGCTAAGTTTTGTGCCATGTTTGGGCTAATCTCACGTCTAGCGTTTAGGGAAATCATTGAACGTCCAGAAACAGTGAATGAGGCACGGAGCCATGTAAATCCTAGGATGTGGAGTTTTTTCAGAGCAGGGATCCTAGTATCATTGATAACTTTCCTAGTATCATTTATAACTCTTGGAGCAGCAATCTTAGTAGTATTTATCATTTCTTTTTTTCTTGGTCTCTTTTTCGGAGTCCTTGGTTTAATTTCCGGCAATAGCAGTACTGTTTTAGAAAATATTAATACTCTCCCTGAGAATAGTATTGCTATGACTATCATAGGACTTCTGGTTGTGATTATTTTGATGATTGTTTTTTTCTTTGGATTGAGCTGGGTTATATCTCGCTTGTTAATTTATGAAATACCGCTGGCTATAGAAGAAAATTCTATCGGTGCCAGGGCAGCAATTGGTCGCAGCTGGAAATTAACTCAGGGATTTATATTACGTATTCAAGGGATAGTAATTGTTGGCTTTTTAATATCACTACCTATTTCGATTGCTTTACAAATAGCTACATTCATGATTCAAACTATTTTATCTCTTTTGTTTCCTCAAGAATCAGCAATTTTTGCCTGGCTGTATTTAGTCCTAGTTTTTGGGCTGAGCTTTGCTAGTGGTGCCTTGTTAGTTCCCTTCTGGCAAGCCATTAAATCAGTGATATACTACGATCTATGTAGTCGTAAAGAAGGTCTAGATTTGCAGCTATGGGGAAGCTAACCTCAACACCGACTAATTTTTTTAATCGAGTCACTATACAAACCCCAGAAAGTGTTGAATTAGAATTAACGTTAGCAGGGATTGGCAGTCGAGCTTATGCCTTGCTAATTGATTATATTGTCTTAGGATTAATTTTATTAGTATTTCTAATTGCTTGGGGCTTTTTATCTTCCCAACTGCTGGACTTATTAGACTATTTTTTGGGTATTAATGATTTAAGGCTATGGCTAGTAGCCATTTATATATTTATTACTTTCTCGATTTACGTCGGTTATTTCGTTTTGTTTGAAACCCTATGGCAGGGACAAACACCGGGTAAGCGCTATGGCAAAATTCGTGTCATTCGTGATGATGCTAGACCAGTCAGACTACAGCAAGCTACCCTACGTGCTTTGCTCAGACCTGTTGATGATTTATGGTTCCTGGGAGTATTTTTAATTATCTTTAGCAAACGAGAAAAACGCTTGGGAGATTGGTTAGCAGGAACCCTGGTAGTCCAAGAAGAGCAGCCTATTGCTTCTGCTAGCTTCAAGATCTCCGATCAGGCTCAAGCCTTAGCCAATCAGCTCCAAAACCAGGCAGATTTGTCCCCCTTGCAGCCAGAAGACTTTGGTATGATTCGAGAGTATTTGCAGCGGCGCAAGGCAATGACATTTCATGCAAAAGCTAAGTTAAGCGGACAACTAGCTGATCAGGTCAAAGACATGATTGCCTTGGAAAAGGTACCTAATGGTGTCACAGATAACTTGTTTCTGGAGGCTGTGTACCTTGCCTATCAGCAGTTATCATCCCAGGATTACTGACCCACGCACCATTGATCAAGCTTGAGCCATGGGTTGCTTATGTCGGAACAAAATAACCTATGTACAGCAACAGTGAAGACGGATGACTCCTTAAAATCCGGTTTTTTACCAGATTTTAGGCTTGTAAGGCTAAATTAATGTCGCTACTATTGTACTTGAATACTTATACTAGCTTCTCATCCGGCTTTTGCCGTTAGTTGCTCATGGACATTCAGCTGATTAATATTGGTTTTGGTAACATTGTTTCAGCAAACCGAGTTGTAGCAATTGTTTCTCCAGAGTCTGCTCCTATCAAGCGGATCATTACTGAGGCAAAAGAGCGTGGATATCTTATTGATGCAACCTACGGGCGTCGCACCAGAGCGGTAATTGTGACCGATTCCAGCCATGTCATCCTATCGGCAATTCAGCCAGAAACTGTTGCCCATCGCTTCGTAATCAATAAAGATAGTCACAATGGTAATAATTAAGCTTGAAGCTTAACTAGACTCAACATGGAAGCAGGGAGACTCATTGTATTAACTGGTCCTTCTGGTGTTGGTAAAGGAACCTTGCTACGGCAGCTCCTGAAGCGACACCCACAACTTGATCTTTCGATTTCAGCAACCACCAGGCAACCTCGTCCTGGGGAGGTGCATGGTAAACACTATTACTTTGTCAGTCGTGACCAGTTTGAAGAAATGATGATAGGGGGTGAGCTTTTAGAGTGGGCTGAGTACGCTGGTAATTACTACGGTACACCTAGTTTGCCAGTCAAGCAGCTTCTTGAGAAGGGTAGGTCAGTTATTTTGGAAATAGAATTGGTTGGGGCAAGGAAAATCAATAAAACCTTTCCCTCTGCCCTCCGTATTTTTGTACTACCCCCCAGTCTAGATGAATTAGAGCAGCGGATTCGCTTGAGGGGTAAGGATAGTGAAGAAGTAATCGCGCAACGCCTTTCTATTGCCAAAGCCGAAATTGAAGCTGCTGATGAATTTGATGTGACTATTGTTAATAAAGACTTCAAAGAAGCTCTACAAAGCTTGGAAGCAGTTATTTTTCCATCGCCAAACTAAGTCATTAAATACAAAGA
>NZ_JAAHHS010000615.1 GCF_010692395.1 Moorena sp. SIO3H5 | reverse complement strand
TAATTGCCTTTGCTAAGATTTCTTGCTGGGTTGGTAGTTGAGCGAGATTGAGATTACTGCTATTGAGGGTACGTTCAACATCAAGGAAAAATTGACCAGTGTTGGGATTAGGTTTGGTTGGTACGGTGTTTTGAAACAGAGGTGCTTGAATTAGTGTCTTTTGGGGTTGAGGGACTAGTTCACTAGCAATGGGGGCTCCTAGGGTGAAGAAGACTACATTCCCTTCTAACCAGCCGTGGGTAGCATTCACCCCTCCTAAAGTAGCTGTCCAGCTAACCATTGGTTGACCGTTCACCTGAGTTTCTACTACCGGTAACTGATAACCATTGGTGATTAAGTCATCCAATTGCTGTAGGCTTGCTTGAGCACTAGAGCGATCGCTTACTTTTACCATCAATGCTATCCCAGCTCCTAAGGGAGCAGAGTAAGGGTTATCCTGAAGCGCCAGTTGTTCGGGAGACATTGGTATTAAGGCTAGGGCAAACTCCCCTTCCATCCAAGATAGTAAATCTTTTTCCCAATCCAACCCTAAGGTGGTTTTCAATCCAGCTTGGAAATTGTCTGGGGAAATGGGGATGAGAGAATTTAATGCTTCTTGTTCGGTATAGTATTGCCAAAATTCTCTGATGTTACCCCCAGATATAATCCCTAGGGTACTCGCTGGCATCCGTCTAGGCAAAAAAGAACCGCTATTTTGGTTACTGGTGTTAACAGTGCTTCTGGGTTTGAGCCAGGAAATCCCTTCAAAACTTATCCCCTCTGGTGCTAGGGTTACTGTTGTGACTATGTCTTGCTTTAAGGGTTTAGCTGCTGTTTTTTTAGGCTGCTCCTGGGCATCAGAGGCTACTGCGGCTAAAAAAGCTGGTAGATTAATATACAACTGAGCAAAGGACTGATCAGTTTTAATCTGAGCGATCGCATCTTGGTAGCCAGCTTTACTAGCTACGGAAATAGCTCCTTTGTAGGTGTCAATCACCTGATCAATAATTTTGGTGTTTTCACTCACTACTAAAAAACGCCCCAGCACTGCTACTGAGTACTTTTGGGAGTTACTCTTGTTCGTTTCGTAAACCTGAATACCTCTGTAGGTTCTCTCAACCCACTGTTTCCCTGATTGAGACTTGGCTTTTTTGAACAGCTCCATTGCTTGGGTTAGTTTGTCAATGGGTAGTACAATCAAACTGGGAAAAACTGATTGATCGTTTGATAAGACTGCTGGTGATAAGTCTCTAGGGCTAAAGTATGCTAAGGTAACGTCTTCACCCAACCAAGGTTTGATATCTTGCTGATAGTTGTAGCCGTTAGCAGTTAGTAAATTTTCCTGCAACTGAGCAAGCTGTTTTTCCAAAACTTGTCGAGAGTCAGTTGTGCCATACTTTAGCAACTGTTGCCATTGTTTGGAGTCTGTAGAAATTGATGCGGTAAAAAAGGCATTTTGCGGAACTAACTGGGTACTTAATTGAATATCTGGTTGTAAAATCTGCCGCCGCACTAGCAACCAGTAAGCGGTTACTCCACCGCCTACTACCAAGACGGCTGCTGCAAAAATTAGCAGTAGAAAAGATTTCTTTTTTTTGGTCATGGATTTGATTGCTAGGGACATGAAGATAAGAGCTTATATCTTTGTGTGACCGTTGAATCTGATTAAAATTGGTTGTTCGTAAATTACCAATTAGTAATTACCAATTAGCAGCAATTACCAATTATTAATTAACAGCCATGGGTTCAACCATATTAGAAGTAATTAACTTGACTTGATCTTAGCTGTAGATCGTATCTCGTTGCTGATAGGGACGCCCAAGGGATTGAATGGCTGCTTGTAATGTTTCTACTTCCATACAGGTACCCCCCATAGCTCCGGCCATGGTGGTGATATGCTCCTCCATTAATGTGCCACCAAGATCATTACAACCCCATTTAAGGGCATCTGTCGCCCCAGCAAGACCGAGTTTTACCCAACTGGGTTGGTGATTTTTAATCCAGTTCCCTAGGAAAATCCGAGCTACAGCTGTGAGTAACAGAGCATCTTTCAAGACTGGTTGATCCCGTCCAACACGATGGCGTAATGGTTTGGGGGCTTCCTGTCCGACAAAGGGCAGTAAGATAAATTCAGTGATTAAGCTAGGGTATCCCTGGTTACGGGCTGTTTGTTGAAGCGATCGCAATTTTTCCAAGTGTGTCATTTGTTGTTGGGGTGTCTCAATATGACCCGATAGCATGGTACTGGTTGTGGGCATTCCCAGTTGATGAGCTGTTGACACAATCTCTAGCCAAGTGGCGGTATTGGTCTTTTCTGGACAGAGAATTCGTCGGACATCATCATCTAAAATCTCTGCTGCTGTTCCTGGCATTGAACCAAGACCAGCTTCTTGTAGTTGAGCAATCACCTGGGCATAGCTAACTCCATCTTGCTCAGCAATAAATTGCACTTCCTGGGGAGAGAAAGCATGGAGATGCAGCTGAGGAAACTCTTGCTTAATGGTTTTTACCAACTCTAGGTAATAGGGCAAGGTTGACCCATTCATCTTTGCCTTGGGGTTGAGTCCGCCCTGCATGCAAATTTCTGTAGCATTCCGCCGCACCGCATCCGCTGCCTTGTCATGAATTTGCTGCCAATCGAGCCAATAAGCACCCTCTTCAGAGGCATTCCGGCGAAAAGCACAGAAACTACAGTGCTGGGTACAGATATTGGTAAAGTTGATATTACGGTTGATAACATAGGTAACCGTATCCCCAACTTGTTTATTGCGCAACCGATCCGCAGTTTCTTGAATTGACGCTACGGCCTGAGGTTCAGTTTGGTTCAAAAGCACAACCCCTTCATCGGGTGATATATCAATACCCCCTAAGGCACGGTTGAGAATAGTATCAACACTAGTGGTCATCACAGGCATATTCAGTAAACCTACATTCAGTAAATCTACAATGATCGCAGTGATCGCAGTTGAACATCTCCATGGTCTAGCCGGAAGGTGAAAATAACTTAGGGGCTAAAACCCCCTGATTCCATATATTTTGTCTGTCATCTATTTCAATGCCATGGGCAAGTCTGCTCCTTTGCTGATTGAGGTTACTATTGTTGAAAACTTTCCTGAGAAGTCTCTGGTTCCACCCCCTGTTGCTATTATTTTGGATTATTATTGGCAGTGTTTTACGCTTCACTAACCTCACCCTGAAGTCTCCCTGGACAGATCGGAGT
>NZ_JAAHHS010000614.1 GCF_010692395.1 Moorena sp. SIO3H5 | reverse complement strand
TTTCAACGGTTTCAATCGCTTGCTGAAAGGCTGAGGTTTTGAGCATAATTGCTTGATAATTTGCAGGTTTTTTCTAGTTTAGCTTGATCAGATTCTGTAGGGTGTCAAGCGCGAAGCGTAACGTACCGAATATCAGCATACAAAAACCCAACCAATAACAGAGGCGATCGCTGAAAGCGGGGCTGAGGCCTTTGGCCACGCTTCGCGAACGCCCATCGCCTTTGGCGCGGCTGAGGCCTTTGGCCACGCTACGCGAACGCGAAGCGTCGGCTTTGCCGAAACGCCGATCGCATTCGGTAGGGTAGGGTGGCCAAATCTATGATACTTTGGCAACTTGATAGCGTGATCATGCCCATTTGCCCACCCTACAAGAGCGTACGCACTACTCCCTGTTCCCTGTTCCCTGTTCCCTGTTCCCTGTTCCCGACTCCCGACTCCCGACTCCCTATTCCCTACTCCCGACTCCCTATTCCCTATTCCCTTTGCATATGTATCAACAAACGGATCCGCCCCGACCCCCCAAAGAAATCCTACCCACAATGTATGATCTACCTAGCGAAGAAACGGAGGATTCAGGATTGCCAGATCAATACCATATTTGGCAAGCAGACTTACTGGAAAAAACGTTTTTCCCTTCCAATTATCCTAGAAACCAAATTCTCGTTGCTAGCGATCTGAATATTTACTACAATCTGAAACATCCTACTTGGTATAAGCGTCCCGATTGGTTTGCTGTCTTGGGAGTGGATCGTTTGTACGAACAAAGAGAATCCCGGTTGAGTTACGTGATCTGGCAGGAAGGAGTAGCTCCTTTTATTGCCATCGAATTACTTTCTCCTAGTACACAGAAAGAAGACTTAGGAGAAGTTAGGCCACAAGCCAACCAACCCCCAACTAAATGGGAAGTCTACGAACGGATGCTACGGATTCCCTATTACGTAGTATTCAATGGTAATAGCAATAAGCTTCGCTTGTTTGAGTTAGTGCGCAACAGCTATCGGGAAGTAATTCTCAACGGTGACAAATTCTGGCTTCCAGAAATAGATTTAGGTTTAGGATTGTGGTCAGGAAACTATCAAGAGTTAAACCGACTTTGGTTGCGTTGGTACGATGCAGCAGAAAATTGGATTCCTACACCGGTTGAGAAAGAAAGACAGCTAGTTGAACAAGAACGCCAACGAGCTGAACGAGAACATCAACGAGCTGAACGTCTAGCAGCTCAATTGCGAGCAATGGGTGTAGAGCCAGAAGATTGAAATTTTAGGTAGCGTAGGGTGGGCAAATTATGAGAGTTTGGCAATTTGATCAAATATCATTTCCATTTGCCCACCAGACAAGAGTGTACGCTTAGTAGTAGGGTAGGGTGGGCAAATAATGATAGTTTGGCAATTAGATCAGTTATTATGTCCATTTGCCCACCAGAAAAGAGCGTACGCACTAACATTAAAAACTCTTCGGAGCTCTTTCCTACTGTTCCCTGTTCCCAGATCCGCTGTTCCCTGTTCCCTTTTAGTATCAATCCTATGTTCACAACTCAAATACAAATGCTATAGGACTCCATAGTTACAGTAATAACCAGGCAAATAAATCCTTAACTGTAAGATTTAGCTCACTCACAAAAGATGGTACAGGAAGTAACATATCGGGTTGCTCGAATACCTCAATTTCTTGTTTAGAATGGTAAACAAACACAGTTTTTTCCTCTGGGTCAATCAACCAACCGATCTGGGTTCCATGCTTGAGGCAATGAATAATATTTTTGGTTACTTTTGTATGACTTTGGTCTGGAGATAAGATTTCAATAGTCCAATCTGGAGTCAGGTTAAATACATTGGCAATTTCTCCATTATCATCACAGGGAATTCGGTTCCAAATAAATACTGAAATGTCAGGTATTATTGATCGACCCCCAAAGGTACAACGTAATTCAGGAAAAGCGCAAGCATTTTTTTTAGGTTTTACCAAACTATTGATGGCGGCTATAAGTTCTCCTTGAAGACGACTATGTTTTCCTTGAGGCATGGGCTTCTGAATAATTTTTCCATCAAGGTACTCACTAGCAGGCTTTGTTTCCGGTAGTTTCAGAAACTCCTCCAATGTCAGTATTTTTGGTTGTGATTGTACCATTTCAGGGTTGTCTCCAATTGTGCCAGTAGGGTTAGGGTGGGCAAATTTTTATAATTTGATCATTTCATCAGCTCTGATCCTAATTTGCCCACCCTAAAAAATCACGCGATCGCTATTAGATTTGGCGGTGGGTTACATTTCACAGGGGTTGCAGCCGACAAGATTGGCGATCGCTCTAGATGTATGGGAGGACCGACCGCTGTTTCATGTCCATTAGTTCGTAGATTTTTTCCTCGTGTTCCTTTACGAATCTGTCCACATCCAGGATCTCTACTGGTTTAATCTCCCGTCTTATATAGTCAAAGAGACGGCGGTGAAGTTCTGAATCTTTCTTATGCTCATTCACTGACTCCAAGTCAGAGCGCTTAAATGTCTTCCATCCATATATAAGGGATTGTAGGGTAGGGGACAATCTCGAATAGTCTTTGTTGAGCTGCTTACCCAATTGACTGGCCTCCCTCGCCCATGCCCGTACTTCCGTTTCAAGGACTGCCATTGTCCGTTGCTTTAATGGGGTGGGGATTTCCTTCTCATACAACAGGATGTCTTCGGCGTGACTGAGCTCGTGAGTTAGTTTTGATATGTGCTCTGCAAATAAAGCCTCGTCTTCTTTGGTCCACTCTTTTGAATTTTCGTGCCGCTTTTTGTTTAACTTGACGATATCACGATATAAATTTATTCGGATTTCTAGCGTATTGGTCACAAAATTAAAGCGAACAGCTTCTCCCTCTTCACATCTGAGCTCTTTTTTTGAATTCTTGAGGTTATTGTATACAATGTCGTACCATGTGTCGGTAACGCCCAGAACTTCTGGGTCGAACGCCGATTCCATTACCTTACCCAGTGATCCTACAAATTTCCGCTGAACCTTTTCGTTAGCCTGTCCTGTCCTCGGTGCTCCGGTGCTTATCTTACTTACAGGTCGATGATTTCCGTCTTTCCCCGACCCTTCTCGGAGGTTCGGCTCCTGCTGCACCACATGGGTCATCTTCGGCAGAGCGTCTTGTTGGGTAAGCGTGTACATACAGTTGGTCGCCGACTCATGAAATATATAAGAGTCGTATGAGGGGAGCGTTGTCCCTGCCCGGA
>NZ_JAAHHS010000613.1 GCF_010692395.1 Moorena sp. SIO3H5 | reverse complement strand
GCTCCCTGCTCCCTGCTCCCTGCTCCCTGCTCCCTGCTCCCTGCTCCCTAAAACCTAGATATTTGTACCTCAAAAGTCGTAGAATTGCTATATTCCAAGAGATAATCTAGTTTTGGAAAAATCTACGTCTAAATGGGCCTTTACCTCGAAATGCTCCTCCTATTTCTTGACGAATTTGTTGGCGCTGTTCGTCGGTGAGAATACCCCTCATTTCAAGTCGTGCTGACCTGTTAATGTTTTGCATTTGGTTTAGCTGGTCTTGGGAAAGATTCAGACCTTCCCTTGCTTCTCGCAGTTGACGACGGAGCACTTTTATAGTTCGGTACTGTCGTTGTTGCTGGGGAGTGAGAATATCCTCAATTTTGGAGTCAGTATTGTTAATGATGTCCTCAAACTCGTCTTTTTGCTGGTCAGTGATGTTCAGATTAGATAAAAATGGAGGAAGTTCTTGGGCATTAACTGCCATGGGAAAACTAGTGAGGGTAATTGCTGCGATACCTGCCAGTAGAGAAAAGCGTTTGATGTTCATGATGTTCACTTGTCTTTCTTTCTAACTGTTTGGAAGTGAGCTGATTTTTGTTTGATGTCTCTATCCTAAAAACGGGGAGGGCGAAACCACATGAGGCAAAAGACCTGAATTGTTCTAGGACTTTAGTCCTGGGCTAGAGATGACCAATGGGTCTTGCATTACCTTTGACACATGGATTAAGGTTATTGGTTGTTTGTTATTGGTTGTTTACAACAATCGTTAATGCGCCATCCGATTCAAATTACTAACCACCCCATTCGATTTTTGCTCTACCTGGAGTGGATACTGCTGATTATTACCGCTTTGGTGGAATTACTAAAACTTCCCTTTCCCATGCTACCTAGGTCTCCACTACTCAATCTAGTTTGCCTGGCAGTATTTGGGTTAATGGGATTGAGATTACCAACAAATAAGCCTATTTATAAGATACTTTACAGCGCTGCCGAAATTGGGGTAATTGTTTTAGCATCCATAGTGGGACATATTCGGCTGTTGCAACTGATGTTAATTATATTAGTTGTTCGCAACTGTTTTATCTTCGAGTTCCAAGGTCGCTTAATGATGACTGGATTTGCGGTTATATTATTCCTAATGAAGCAAATGGTGCGATTTCAGCATCATGGTCTGAGGCATCGTCCTCCCTTTAGACCACCTCCTGTTTTCAGAGCACCACCAACAGGGTTGATTCCAGAGCGATTACTATTTATATTATTGACTTCTGTCTTTATATTTGTATTGGTCTTAATCGTTTTGCAGCTATTAGTGGATGCTGTACTATCAGAACGAAAAAGTCGGGAAGAGCTGGCTAAGGCTAATGCTCAACTGCGTCACTATGCCCTCCGCATTGAAGATATTGCTACACTCCAAGAACGTAACCGTATTGCTCGGGAAATTCATGACTCTTTAGGACATTCGTTAACGGTATTTAATTTACACCTGGAAGCGGCTTTAAGACTATTACAATCTGACCCCGATGAAGCCAAAGAATTTATTCTAGAAGCGAAACAACTCGGGAAAACTGCTCTAAAGGATGTACGTCAATCCGTTGCTTCCTTGCGTTTAAATCCCTTACAACAGCAATCTCTAGAAAATGCGATCGCATCCCTAATCGAAGACTTCCAAAAGTCCACAGCAATCTCACCTACATGCCATCTTCACCTAAAGCGTTCAATCCCTGCCGACATCAAAATAGCAGTTTACCGTATTGTCCAAGAAGGCTTGACAAATATTTTTAAATATGCTAATCCTACTGAAGTAGACATCCAAATTCAGACAGCAGCAACAGCTTTACAATTAATTATTAAAGACAATGGCATTGGATTTTCCCTAAACCAGAACACAACCGGTTTTGGTTTACAAGGAATGCGAGAACGCACCCAAGCCTTAGGAGGAACCTTTAAAATTGAAACAGCACCAGGAGCTGGCTGCCAAATTATCGCTCATTTTCCTTTACCAAAAGTTTAAGCTAAGCGCGTTTGTATCATCGGTTGTGAACACAGGTATGGCATAAAAAGGCAAGAGGCAATAGGCATGCTAGCAATAGGGGAAATAGATCCGGAGTTTTATTGTCCAATAAAAAAAATATCATACAGGTTTACATCTCAAATACCAACGCGCTTATCTAGGAATTAAAGACGCATTGTGATTAGCTTTGTTCCCTACTCCCTAGAAAAAAGTACCTAACCGAATTGAAAACTACTATATAATTCATCCTTGATGATAATTCGTATTTTACTCGTAGATGACCAAAGTCTAATTCGGCGTGGATTAAAAGCCTTGCTGAAGTTAGAAGAAGACTTACAGGTAGTCGGTGAAGCCGAGAATGGACAAACGGCAATTAGTCTGGTAAAAACCTTACAGCCAGATGTTATACTAATGGATATTCGGATGCCTGTCATGGATGGCGTCGCTGCAACCAGGGAAATTTGTCAGCAATTCCCAGATACAAAGGTATTAGTACTAACTACCTTTGATGATGACCAGTACGTTACCCAAGCCATACAGTGCGGAGCAGCCGGATATTTGCTGAAGGACACCCCTCCCGAAGAATTAGCCCAGTCAATTCGAGCGGTACAAAAAGGTTATACTCAGTTAGGCCCTGGTATTGGCAAAAAAGTTGCTACTCAAATGCGAGACCCCACTCCTAGCCCACCTCCGGGTTGGGATGAACTAACTCCCAGAGAGCAGGAAATTTTACGACTAATTGCTACCGGTGCTAGCAACCGAGAGATTGCTAATACTTTGTATATTTCTGAGAAGACCGTCAAAAACCACGTTACTCATATTTTGAGTCGGTTGAATGTACGCGATCGCACTCAAGCCGCCATTCTAGCCAACTCTATGTTAGGTAATTTTAGTGATAATTGATTAGTGATTTATCATAACATCAAAAATAGGAGAGCCTTTATTATTACTGCTCCCTACTCCCTACTCCCTACTCCCTTTTCCCTTTGCTATATATGAGTTCCCCTTCTCAATCTGAAACTTTGATAATTGCCTACTTTTTTGGCGCTCTTATCGCTATCACCGTTATGGTTTATTTGCTCAGAGGTTTTGGTATTATTACCTTTCTTCCTGGTGGTATTCTGTGGCTACTGATATTGTTATCGATTGGTACAGGACTATTTTATGGGGTTCAGAAAACTCGACGCTATTAGGGGAATAGGGAGCAGGGAGTAGGGGGTAGGGAGTAGGGGTAAAAAAATTGACA
>NZ_JAAHHS010000612.1 GCF_010692395.1 Moorena sp. SIO3H5 | reverse complement strand
AATTTGACAGGTGCTGACCTGAGTGGTGCCAATCTCAGTGGTGCTTCTCTCAATGGTGCTAATCTTACTGGTGCTAATCTCGCTGGTGCTAACTTATTTAGTACTGACCTGAGGGAAGCGTTTTTAGTTAATGCCCAGTTGTATGGTGTGAGCTTGAGTAATGCTTATATACAAGGAACCATTGGTATTCCAGATTATGCAGGTACCCCAGAAGATTTCTATGCGTGGGGAGTAGTAGAAGCGAAAAGAGGTAACTACAAAACTGCCATAGAGTATTACGACAAAACCTTGACCATGAAGCCTGACTTTGCTCCAGCTTTTCTGGCTCGTGGTATGGCTCGTTTCCGACTGGGAGAGGAAATAGCAGCGACCCAAGATGGCACTATTGCTATTGAACTGTTTAAAGAACAAGGAAATATTCCTGGATACCAAGCGTCACAGAGTTTGGTTAAAGGGATAGAAATTGCCCAAAATTCTGCAACCTCTAAAGGAGGTTCTAATTTAGGCAACACCTTGGCATCGGTTGGTAGCATACTCTTGAGATTTCTTTCTCCGTTTTAACAAAAACCTGCGAAATTCCCCCACCTCGTGCGTTGTAGGTGTTGAAGTTACCGTAAGGGAGTGGAGCCTTTATATAGCGTTTATCATAGCTATGAGGTACACATTATTTTTTCCCACTTCCCACTTCCCTGCTCCCTGCTCCCTGCTCCCTGCTCCCTGCTCCCTGCTCCCTAAAACCCATAAATTTGTACCTCATGGGTATAAGACTTGCTATAGTTAGAGGGTTATGGGAAAAGGGTTAAAGTTTGGCGTTGCTTAATAATGGAATGATTTTAAGAGTGAGGTGGCACCGGCATCTTGGTGGCACCGGCATCTTGGTGGCACCAAGATGCCGGTTACAATCTTCGGGCGGGCAGGATGCCCACTCTACTCCTATTCATTCAAAGACATTAGCAACGCCAACAGGTTTACGGAATTCCCAAAGCTGAAAGCCCCGTGTTTTTAAACCGGGGATGAAAGCTAGTAGCGACTTTAGTCGCCGTGAGAAAAATCCTGGCTAGTACTTGTAAGTTTTCGCTATTTTTTTTAGCGTAAGAATATAACAGAAGAGGTCGAGTTCTGATGATCATATTAGAGTTTAAAGCATACGGAAAACCCATCCAATATCAGGCTATAGATGAAGCCATTCGGACAGTTAAATTTATTCGTAATAGTTGCATTCGTCTATGGATCGATAACAAAGGAACAGGTAAGTACGACCTTAGTAAATATTGCAAAATATTGGCTAAAGAGTTTCCGTTTGCTAATGAACTAAACTCTACTGCCCGACAAGCTGCGGCTGAAAGGGCATGGTTAGAAGTTACCGTAAGAATAGTGGAGCCTTGTCTTGATGCAGTCGCTCATGGGGGAGACCCCCAAGACCGCGCTGCATCGCTATTACAAAATTTTTAACCCTTTTACCCATAGCCAGTCACCCATAAAGGCTCCACTATTCTAAGGTTTCATCTCCGGTCATCAATTTCTCGCTTCTTTGAAAACTGCAATAAAAAGGTACCAGGAAAGAAAGGCTATCCTCGTTTCCAAAAACACTGTAGATTCGGCGTAGCCGACGCTGCGCGAACGGTTGAATACAAGCAATCAGGGTGGAAGTTGTCCCCTAACAAGAAATCGATCGTCTTCAGTGACAAGAAAGGAATTGACCTTCGGTCACGCTACGCGAACGGAAAGCTAAAACTCAAGGGCACCTGGGACTTATGGCGCTTGTGTGACTCGTTGACTAGAAACCATATTTTAAATATGGGGGATTAGTCACTAGAATTAATTCTAGATAACTTGATAACCATGTTGGTGAAAGCCCAACCTTCGTGGAATCCGAATGACAGCCCTACCCCTATTCATAGAGAACTAACAAGCTTATGGATAAAGCGGGGTCGAATAGTGAAGCACTACTAACCTAAGGTGGTGAACCTAAGCAGGCAAGGACTCATGGGTACAACAGGAAGATACGTATAAATCATCGTCATAAGTGAGTGGCGCAATAGGCTGAAGCGCCACAGACAAAAAGTCATAGGATAAAAAGAATAAAAGGTTAAACGCCCTTTTATAGATTCCTCTAATCCTCGGTGAAGAGTATCACCCTAAAAGTCCAAAACAATGGTTATCAGGAACGAGGTAACCCCCATATGTACTCTCAACAAGGTCGATTGTTGAGTAGGTAGTTAGCCGTAGGTTATATGGGGGAGAGATTGAGTCAGAAGCTAATGCCTAGAGTAACTTCTAGGATATGCTGACGGACTCACTTCATAGGAAAAGGTATAGTTGCTAGTAGTAATGGAAAAGTCTAAAACGCTGGAAATCCAGACGGTGGAATGGAATAAGGTCAACTGGAAAAAACTAGAAAAAACCTTATTTAAGTTACAAAACCGAATATACCGAGCTTCTCAACGTGGTGATATCCGTGTGGTAAGAAAATTACAAAAGACTCTGATGAAGTCCTGGACAGCTAAAATGATTGCGGTCAGAAAGGTCACCCAGGAGAACAAAGGTAAAAAGACTGCCGGAATAGACGGGGTTAAATCTCTAACTCAGAAACAACGCCTCGCCTTAGTAGCCAACCTGAAGGTCTCCAAAAAGGCAAAACCGACACGTCGAGTATGGATTCCAAAACCTGGACATACGGAAAAACGCCCTCTGGGTATACCAACCATGTATGACCGCGCCTTACAAGCACTCACCAAACAGGCACTTGAACCTGAATGGGAAGCAAAATTTGAATCAAATTCATACGGATTCAGACCAGGACGCTCATGTCATGACGCTATCGAGGCCATATTTAACAGCATCAGAAAAATGCCTAAATGGGTATTAGATGCCGACATTTCTCAATGCTTCGATAAAATCAACCATGATTCCCTACTAACAAAAGTAAATACTTATCCATCACTAAGACGTTTAATTAAGTCCTGGCTCAAAGCCGGTGTGATAGATAATAATACATTCTCAATTACCAAGGAAGGTACCCCACAAGGTGGAGTCATCTCCCCCCTGCTGGCCAACATAGCCCTCCACGGTATGGAAAACGAAATTAAACAATATGCTGAATCCCTACCAGGTAGGAAACACGCAAACAAGAAGGCACTAAGTTTAATTCGATACGCAGATGACTTTGTGAGTGCGACCTGAAAGGCGCACGGTAGAGTGGGAGACTGTTAAAACCTCCCCAGGCAAGTGTCCGTCAGTCTGTGTCCATCCACTCACGGCGTTTGGAGTAATCGGAATGTCGCACAGCGAGAGGAAA
>NZ_JAAHHS010000611.1 GCF_010692395.1 Moorena sp. SIO3H5 | reverse complement strand
AGATGCTTGGTCTGAAGCAAGTGGTTTAGGAGAAGCTATTCCTAGTCCCGGTGTCCTGTTTTCCGAATCCGATAATGTTATTCCCGATGTCGTTTGGGTTACTCAAGAAACCTATACATTAACCTTAGACGAATCTGGACATCTAACTGGTGCCCCAGAATTAGCTGTCGAAGTTTTATCTGCTAGTCAACAAGACCAAAGACGAGACCGAGAAGCAAAACTAAAACTTTACTCTTCACGAGGCGTAAAAGAATATTGGATTGCTGATTGGAGGTCTCGCAAGCTCGAAATCTATCGCCGAGAAAACAGTCAGCTCAAATTAGTAGCAACCCTTTTCAGCCAAGATACCCTAACCTCTCCCCTCCTACCTGGTTTTAGTTGTACTGTTCATCAGCTTTTTCCGAAATAAAAGGGAATAGGGAATAGGGAACAGGGAACAGGGAGTAGGGAATAGGGAATAGGGAATAGGGAAAAAATTATCACAATTTATTTTAGGATTGCTAAAGATATCAATTATATCGCTACCCGTGGAACAGGCTTCTAGCCTGTGACATAACTCAGATTAAACGAATGCTTACTTCTTTTATTACAGCGTTTTTCCTAACTATAAGTTACACAGAATTGTTGCCTGTTTCCTGCTCTGTGCTCTGTGCTCTGTGCTCCCTGCTCCCTGCTCCCTGCTCCCTGCTCCCTAAAAGCTAGAACTTACTAGCTTAAAAACCGCTATAACTGATAGATAGCGATCGCATTTCTTTACATTTCCCCTCAAAAAAAATATAAAAACTCTTGACAAAATAAACTATAATCATTACGATTATAGTTGTAAACAAAAAGCAAAAGGTTCACCTTATGCCATCAGAATTTCCAACAAATCCAGAGAACAATCCAGACGATTCTTCCCAAAACCAAATCCGTGTTCAGCACATTTTAAAAGGCTCCCGCAAGGCAATAACTAATACCATGCATACCCTCTATGCACTGGGCTACACCGAAATATCCGAGTGGAGTCCTCTGCAGCCGACGGATGTTCCGGGAGAATTCATAACAATTAGCACCAAGTACTTCAGGCTCCGTTAACACGTTAAATTGCTGGGGGGTTTTCCCCCGGCCAAACCATCCGGTCGAGTCCCGTAAGATCACTCACGTTTGGATAGGTTGGAAAACTGAATGACATAAGGTAAATTCCTAGCCGTGGATAGTATTTCTGCGGCTATTTTTTTGGGAGGTTAGCAGGTTTAAGGTTAGCAGGTTTAAGGTTAGCAGGTTTAAGGTTAGCAGGTTTAAAGTTGGTTAGTTGAAGGTTTAAGGTTGAAGGTTGGTTAGTTGAAGGTTGTTCGCGTAGCGTGGCCTATTGGCCAAGGTTGGTTAGTTGAAGGTTGTTCGCGTAGCGTGGCCTATTGGCCAAGGTTAGTTAGTTGAAGGTTGTTCGCGTAGCGTGGCCTATTGGCCAAGGTTGGTTAGTTGTTCGCCTTTGGCGTTCCCGAAGGGTAGGTTGTCTGTAAGAATGCATAATGGTGAATTCTAAATTCTAAATTCTAAATTCTAAATTCTAAATTCTAAATTCTACACTTCCCCATCTCCCCATCTCCCCATCTCCCCATCTCCCCATCTCCCCATCTCCCTATCTCCCCATCTCCCTATCTCCCCAAAAATTTCCTGGTGGAATAGCCGAGATTGTGTATAGGAGTATAGTGCAGCTACCCGGAAGTCTGAAGTCTGAAGTCTGAAGTCTGAAATTCTTTAATATCAAGGATTTCCACTGTAGGACGCGGGTTTGTTATTTCTGCCCCCCCTGCATGCACTAGTCAGTTGGCAGAACTCTAATCCAGACAATTGAGGTAATCCTATGACTTTGATCAACAAACTTCATTCAACGCCACAGAATTACTCCGATTTTACTGTACCCTTAAACATTAAAGCATCTGATATATCAATCGTTATTCCCGTCAGAAATAATCAAGAAGGACTGGATTTATTTTTAACTGAGTTTTTTACAAGCCAGAATCCCCACATCTATCCAAAAGAAATTATTATTATTGATAATAACTCCAGGCGACCAATTACTATCGATCAACACTTCCAAGGTAATAATCTTTCGATCAGATTGCTGAAATGCTCAAGAAATGATTTAGCCTCTGCCAGAAATGTAGGCATCAACTATGCCAAAGGAGATTGGATTTTATTTACCGATAGCCACTGTCTTCCATCTGAATCATTTATCGAAGGCTATCTTAATACTAAAAATGGCTCAATAGGCTATGCCGGTAATGTTAAAGCATGGGGCAAGGATTTATTATCAAAATTTTATGACGGTCAAGAAAGATTCATTCCCTTAACCATGATTGAACAGTGCCAGATCAGTAGACCAGAATCATTAATTACAGCCAATGCCCTGATTTGGAAAAAAGCCCTTCAACAAATCGGTGGATTTAAACAAACCATTAGAATTCCCGAAGGAGCCGATCTAGATTTAGCATTTCGATTATTCCAACTTGGTCAAGTATCCTATTGTTGGCAATCCATTGTCTATCCTAATCACAATAAAGAAATCCCCGAATTTATCCAACGATTTATCAACGATCAAAACAGTAAACTAATGGTGAGTAATCTCTATCATATTTAAATGATAGCAGTAGGGAATAGGGAGTAGGGAATAGGGAGTAGGGAGTAGGGAGTAGGGAGAAAGAGAGGGAAGTGTGGGAGGTGTGGGAGGTGTGGGGAGATAGGGAGATAGGGAGATAGGGAGATAGGCGTAGGGTGCGTTAGGGACTGGCTTGCCCTGATTTTAACGGTCGCCAGTGTTGGGAGAGCCAGTCCCGTAACGCACCACCGGGTCAAACAGCTTTTAGGAGATGCACCCACAGGGAATAGGTAAAAAATCTGTGTAGCTAATTAATAGGATAACCGCTATAGTTACTAGCAATTAGGCAAAAACTATAATAAACTCCCCATCCCCCCATCTCCCACACTCCCCATCTACCCTAATCTGAAGGGGGCAATTCCCGATCGCTCAAGCTTTTTTTACCTGTTCCTGCATAGTATTTATATTGTTCAATGATAATTTTCGCGAGCTCAGAAAGGGGTATTTCTTTACCATCAACCTGAGCTTTCACATAAATCTTTAGTGCTTCAATATAAGATAGACCAAGAGCCAGGGTTAGTGCTGCTGCCGTTGAGCCTGATATTGCTCCACCAAGAACAGTGCCTGCACCAGGAATCATTTTGAGTAAATTGGCGACAATTACTTTACCCACTGCAGTCATTCCTCCTGTACCCCCAAGAGCAGATATCACCATGCCA
>NZ_JAAHHS010000610.1 GCF_010692395.1 Moorena sp. SIO3H5 | reverse complement strand
TGCCCAAACTCGGCCACATTGAAATCAGAAAAGCTGTGGAATAAATTACTTTCTCTAATCGCCCCACCTTCTATCAAATCGGCTAGGGCACCCTTAACATCGACATTGGGCGTTACTACAGAACTTTCATTACCGAGGGTATTATCTGGAGTGATTTGGGCTAATGCTGTAGTTGCAGCTAGTAGAGAATAGAGAACAAAGGGACTTGCTTGCAGAAATCGGTAAACCACAGCTTTCATGTTTATCAATCAAAATGCTCGCGATGCATGGGATTATTTCATAAAATACCTGTTGATTCTGTTAACTTTTATTAAGTCAATAGGCCAGTCGCCAAGTTAGTGTAAGTCATTCACTAATTTTCTAAACCTCTAACTCTTTGCTCTAAGGCATTCATTCTTTCTTCTAAATCTAATTTGTCAGATTCTTGGGTAATACTATATCCAATCAATCGTTCTAATATCCTTTCTTGTTGTTGTTGCTTTTCTTGAGACCTGAATTGTGTTTCTTGTAGTTCACGTTGACCAGCTTGGAGTTCACGTTGACCAGCTTGGAGTTCACCTTGAACTCCTAGGATCTGTTCTAATATCCTTTCTTGTCGTTGTTGGTTTTCTTGAAACCTTAATTGTGTTTCTTGTAGTTCACGTTGAACAGCTAGCATCTGTTCTAGCGATGCAGCGCGGTCTTGGGGGTTTCCCCCATGAGCGACTGCATCAAGACAATGTTGCTTCAATTCGATCTAATCTGTTCGAGTCGTTGTTAGTCATTGTTGATTTATTATGAATTAACTCAAGTTAGATTTATAGCCATGCGCCAATGGTTATAATTTATTATGACTTGTGACCATCAGCCATCGGTATAGGTGTTGACTATGGGAAATAATATTACGTTATCTCCTGTAAGGGTGACCAAGAGCCAGCCTTCCAGCCTGACGAAAACTCTAAGGCTGGCTCTCCCCGTGGATTTTATTCTCCACACTTTTAGTATATCACAAAAATTTAAAAATTGTGCTATAATTAAATGTTTTTTGTTAAAAATATTTTTTGAGGGAGTCGGGAGCAGGGAGCGTGGTAAGTGTGGTAAGTGTGGTAAGTATCCCTCTCCAAATTATCTGTACCTCATAACTATGAAAAGCCCTATAAAGTAGTTACTATTAGTAATAAATTCAAAAGCATTTTTTAACGTGATATACTTATAGTAAGTATGAAGGTTCGGTATACCAATCCGTGTAGGAATTGTGAGAACTTTTGTTCCCTTTTCCCTACTCCCTACTCCCTACTCCCTGTTCCCTGTTCCCTGTTCCCTTTTCCCTTTGGTATAGTATAAGCCATGAGTAATAGTGACTTGTATAATCAGGATTTTTTTCTTTGGACTGATATAACTTGTAAGCAACTTAAAACAAGAAACTTTGATGAGTTTGATATAGAAAATTTAATTGAGGAAATAGCCACCTTATGACGATTCGGCTTTCGCCGACGCTACGCGAACCGATAAACGAGAGATTCAGAGCCGACTTAAGGTTTTGATGGAACACTTGCTTAAAAGGCAGTATGTGAATTCAGAGCCTGATTATCGAGGTTGGGAAAAAACGATTAATGAACAAAGAGAACAGATTAATCTTTTGTTGTCTGAATCTCCTAGTCTCAAACCTTATCTTGAATCGGTATTTTTGGATTGCTACAGATATCCACTAAAGGTCGTTAGCAAGGATTATCCATCTACTTGCTTCCCCCAGGATTGTCCTTTTACCCCTGAAATTCTAGAGCAAGATTAATCTTGTGGCATACGGGTCGCAACTAATGGGGTGTAGGGGGTGGGGTGTGGGGTGTGGGGTGCGTTGAGACAGCCCGCCGGAAAATTGTAACGGGCAAGATGCCCGTTCCACCCAGTAATGAGGTGTAGGGTAGCTTTTGCATCCATACCTACACCCTACCCCCCACACCCTACTCCCTACCCCCTAATTTTCACAACCAATTTCCCAGCAAAATAAAAGCTGACCAGTAATAGGGGTGATTATATTGCTCGCTCTGCAACAGCTCCTGTTGAGCAAGACGCAGAGCTTCAGCCTTGGTAACCTGGCCTGTGGCTAACTTCTGGTAGAAGCGAGTCATTAACTCTGCAGTGCCTAGATCGTCCACATACCAGAGACTGGCAATGGTACTGCGTGCCCCCCCACGCACGGCAACACCAGCCAATCCCAAAGCGGCTCGGGAGTCTCCCACGGCTGTCCGACAAGCACTTAGGATGAGTAATTCAATGGGATTTTTTTGCTTTTGATCGGCTCTGATTAGACTATTTAACTCATTGAGATTGATCTCATCATCCCAGGTCAGCAGAAAGGTTTCTTCTGCGACTGAACTAAATTCACCATGAGTGGCCAGATGAACGATTTGGTAACCAGAGGTATTAACTTCTGTATTGAAGTTAGATTCAGTAAAAGATTCATTGAGTAAAATCAATGAGGGAACTTGAGCCTTGATATTCTCTAATTCGACCTTCACCCCAGGAAGTGATCCGAAATTGGGACGATGGGGACGAACTTCCGTGACTCCAGCACTCAGAACTGAAAAATTTTTTCTGACATTGGCTTGAGAGTCGATTAATTGTAAACTAGGAGCTACCGCAATATTATACTTCTCAATAGCATAGCTTTCTCCGTCATAAAGCACGGACATAGGAATATTGCGCAAAGCCCCATCGGGGATAAATACTAAAGTGCGGATGTTACTCTTGGCTAGTTCGGTTTCAATGGGGCCGATTAACCAGTCGTGCATTGTTTGTAAGTTTTCCTTTTTCAGAGCTCGCCAAAGGTTAGTAATATCTCTGTTTACCGAAGCGATTTGTTTTTCTATTTCTGTTTTGGGTAAGTTAGTGGTGATCTGGCGCAGGGGTTGTCCGGGCAAAGTGACAATTACTTCCAGGCGGTCTCGCAAGATAATGCTATAAAAGATAGCGGCGTTATGATCTATTTCATCGATATTAACGGGTTTAGCATCTAAACAGGCATCCCGAAAAAAGTTGTCTAGTTCTGCTAGTTGCAGGGATTCAATTACATCTCGTGCTTGTTTGAGGTTTTCTTGAGATGCATTTGGTTCTAGGAGTAGTCCTACTAATTCTCGGTAGACTGGTTCGACGCTTTCTCGAAACCCAAACTGAATATCGCTACTAATCGCGACTAGGTCGCTACGGATAGATTGGAGGGTTTGCACCGATTGAGCATAAGCCGCAATCGCGGAGCGTGACCTTCGGTCAATCGCACCTGTTTTATCCTGTTTTAGGTTGAGGATTCTGCCCAGTTGCCATTGC
>NZ_JAAHHS010000061.1:8239-27937 GCF_010692395.1 Moorena sp. SIO3H5 | reverse complement strand
TGCCAGTCCCCGCAGTCGTACCCATCCCCCTGACTATCGCACTGGAGCTTACACTGGTGCAGTAGTGGAAAATGTTAACTTCACTGGTATCCAGCGGATGGATGAAAAGCAGCACTACTACTGCTGTGCTTGGTCCGGTGAAAAGTCAAGAAAAACAATCCCGGGTGGTTGTCAGGGAATTCCTAATAAATTAGGGCGCTAGAAGGTTGAATCGGGTTGAACGCGCACGCGTGGCCTTTTGGCCAAGGTTGAATCGGGTTGAAAGTTGTTAAGTTTTAAGGTTGTTAAGTTTTAAGGTTGAAGGTTGAATCGGGTTGAACGCGCACGCGTGGCCTTTTGGCCAAGGTTGAATCGGCTTGAACGCGCACGCGTGGCCTTTTGGCCAAGGTTGAAGGTTTTATAGAAAAGCTGCAACTTGCCACCTTTAACCTAGAACCTGCAACCTGTAACTTACCACCTGTAACCTTCAACCTGTAACCTGTAACCTTCAACCTGTAACCTTCAACCTCTAACCTTAAACCTGCAACCTTCAACAAACGATGAACCCAACCTATTCCCTGGTTATTCCTGTATATAACGAGGAAAACAGTATTTCAGAACTGTATCGACGCATCAGTACAGTAATGGATCAGTTAGGGGAGGTGGAGTTAATTCTAGTTAATGATGGCAGTTGCGATCGCTCTCTAGAGCTGATGCGAGACCTTCATCAAAAAGACCCAAGGGTATGTTACCTAAGTCTTTCCCGTAACTTTGGTCATCAAATTGCTGTCACTGCCGGTCTAAATTTTGTACGGGGTCAAGGGATTATTGTCCTAGATGCTGATTTACAAGACCCACCAGAGGTCATCCCAGTGCTAGTGGAAAAATGGCAGCAGGGTTATCAAATTGTCTATGCTCAGCGCACCCAGAGACGTCGTGAAAGTTGGTTAAAGCGTTTTCCGGCTTACCTATTTTATCGCTTACTGCGCCGTCTAGCCAATGTCGAGATTCCCTTAGATACGGGGGACTTTTGTTTAATGGATCGACGGGTGGTTGATGTACTCAATACCATGCCAGAACGAAACCGTTACGTGCGGGGATTGCGCTCTTGGGTAGGGTTGCGGCAAACCTCTGTTTCCTATGTACGTGACCCCCGTTTTGCTGGTGAGATCAAGTACACCATTCGTAAATCCTTAGCCCTAGCAGTAGATGCACTGGTTTCTTTTTCTAAAGTGCCATTGCGAATCGCTACTTATTTGGGATTATTAGCAACAGCGATCGCGCTATTGATGGCAGGGTTAGTGCTTTACTGGCGAATTTTTGAACCGAATTCTCCTGTGACTGGGTTTGCCACTATTATGATTGCAATTTTCTTTTTGGGAGCAGTGCAGTTAGTATCTATTGGTATTTTGGGGGAATATGTAGGACGGATTTATGAAGAAGTTAAAGGAAGACCATTGTATGTTTTATCAGAAGTGAGGGGGTTTGGGTCGGAATGACTATCAGCTATCAGCATATGTTTAGGTTTTTTGGCGTTGCGTCAGTCAAGGAATGAAAAGGAGTAGAGTGGGCATCCTGCCCACCCGACAATAATTAATAGCAGTAGAGTGGGCATCCTGCCCGCCCGAAAATAATTAATAGCAGTAGAGTGGGCATCCTGCCCGCCCGAAAATAATTAATAGCAGTAGAGTGGGCATCCTGCCCGCCCGAAAATAATTAATAGCAGTAGAGTGGGCATCCTGCCCGCCCGAAAATAATTAATAGCAGTAGAGTGGGCATCCTGTCCGCCCGAAAATAAGCATGAAACTGGCAAGATGCCAGTTCCACCAAGATGCCAGTTCCACAAAACTCTTAAAATCATTCCATTATTCTTAAAATCATTCCATTCCAAGAGCAACGCCTGTTTTTTCTATACCTTTGGCTAAGATGCTATCTTTTTCTGTGAGAGCCAGCCTAAACCTAAAAGAGTAAGTCCTATCACCGTGCCAGGTTCAGGTACACTTGCTGGTGGTTCATTTTCTACCCGCCTAAAACCCACTGTGTCTACAAATTCTCCATCTACCTCGAACACAGTAAAAAACTCTGGAAAACCCCCAGCCGGACTATTAGCACCACTAAAACTAAAATCTTCTGTACTCCAACGTAATTGCGCACCCTCTGCAAAACCTGTGAATGTTGACCACATAGGCTCTATGGTTGAATCTACTTTGGTATAGGTTTTATTTTTGAAAAAAAACTCAATCTCATCTACCGGATAAGTTGATTTTATCACTGGAACATCAGGAAAATTAGCAAAAAATTCACTAATGGTTTCATTGGCGTCATCATAGCTGAACTTACCGGAAAATTCTTCTGTTGAAAACTCATAGGTAATGGTAATAGCTTGGGCAGGATTAGTTTCAATAACTGCTACGCTTAAAGCCGCACCAGTAGTGAGTAGTGCTAAGTGGCAGATACTTTGTCCTTTAAACATTAATTGAACCCTGTAAATTAGTTGTTGATATTACTTTAAATTAGGTAACCAAATTAAGTCTATACCAAGGCTCATAATACTTAAGCAACATTACAGAAGGTTTAAATAAACTTTACTGAAAAATAATTAAATGCTATTGTGCATAACGGTTGATACTATACCAATAGAGAATAGGGAATAGGGAGTCGCATCGCTACCTACTCCCTACTCCCGACTCCCTACTCCCGACTCCCTTTGCTCTATGATTGAATTTGCGTCTTTCAAAACTCAACTAGCTGCTTCAGCTCCCCGTTTGTTTGAGCTAATTGATAGTTTTAAGCAATCTAAAGTACTAGTGGTTGGTGATTTAACTCTTGATGAGTTTCTCACAGGTGAAGTGGAACGAATTTCACGAGAGGCTCCAGTATTAATAATACGTCATGAAACCACTCGTCAAACTCCTGGTGGTGGGGCAAATGCTGTGTATAATCTGGCTAAGCTGGGAGCAGAGGTTAAGGTAGCTGGGTTTTTGAGTAAGGATCCTCAAGGGCAAGTGCTGCGGACGATGTTTGAGGAGGTGGGGATTGATACTAGTGCGATCGTGATTGATCCAGACCGACCAACTGTGACCAAAAGCCGGATTGCTGGTCATGCCCGTCAGTCGGTGACTCAGCAGATTGTGCGAATAGACCGCAAGTCCGATGAATTGCCCGACCGAGATATGCAGTTAGAGTTGGCAGCACAAGTACAACAGTATTTAGGTCAGGTGGATGCTGTGGTTTGTTCTGATTACGGAGATGGTGTGTTTACACCACCAGTGATTGAAGCGGTTTTGTCTCACGACCGCACCATTGTAGATACTCAGAAGAATCTGGACCGTTATCATGGGGCTAGAGTTTTTACTCCCAATCTGCCAGAAGCGGAGCGAGCAGTGGGCTATGGGATTAAGAGTTTTGAGGATTTGTTGAGAGCTGGTAGAGATTTGTTGGCACTGACTCAAGGGGAAGAAATTCTGATTACTCGTGGTGAACAGGGCATGAGTTTGTTTGGTCGTGATGGTAAGGTGGAGCATATCCCAGCGTTTAATCGCACCGATGTATTTGATGTAACTGGTGCTGGGGATACAGTCGTCGCAGCCCTGACCTTGAGCTTGTGTCTGGGGGCTTCTTACTGGGAAGCAGCGGTTTTGGGTAATTTGGCCGCTAGCATTGTGGTGCGCCAGTTTGGGACAGCCACCACTAGTCAGGATGAGATGAAAGAGGCTTTACAGGGATTGTTGGAGGTTGAAGTATAAACGTAAGCATTCAGCTATCAGCCGTCAGCTATCAGCCAAAGGCTCATACTAAATCCGGTTTATAAAAGCTTATAAACGTTAGTCATAAGTTAACCAATGATAATTAGTTAAATTTTTAATCTCTGAGGTCATAGTGTGAAGGAGTTGACAACGAGTTACTAAACGTTCTTCAATTTCATCTATAGTTTTAAAAGATTCATTTACCAGAGGTTCATCTATCAAAGACCACAATCTCTCTGCTGGTTGTAGTTCCGGAGAGTAAGGAGGAAGAAATTTTACAATTATTCCCTCTGGTATTTTTACTTTTTGACTTCGATGCCATCCGGCATTGTCTTCTACTAAAATAATTATTTTTTCGGGATTAACTCCCACATCTTCAGCGAAAGCTTGATAGACTAAGCTTAACCATTGATTGTTAACTCTTGGTATTAAATAACAGAGAGTTTTCCCCGTTTTTGGTTCAACAAATCCATAAACATATAACCACTCATAACGATGGTGTACTACTGCTGTAGGTCTTTCTCCGATAGGAGCCCAGATTTTTTTGATAATTGGTTTTAATCCAACTCTGTGTTCATCAAAAAACCATACCTCTATCTGAGCATCGGAAAATTGTGTTCGTAATTGTTGGACTGTTAAAGGAAAATTATCTTTAAATTTTTTTTGTTCAATCGGGTCTCCTTTCCGATGTTTTGGTCTGGGTTTCTGCCAAGAATATTTTGACTTTTTTAAGTAATCCCACCCCCTTTGATTCCAAACTTTTTCAATTCCGGTTATAGTTTCAATCCATCTAGCTACTTTTGGGCCAGTCCATATTCCCCCATCCGGTGGTCTTTTTTTGAGTTGAACTGTTAATTCTTGGAACTGTTTTTCAGTTAATAATGGCTTTTTTCCTCTGGGATGTTTAACACTTTTTTTCTTAAGATTTTGGACTCCTTCTTCTCCCAATTCATTATATTTCTTAAGAATTTTAAAAGCATACTGATAGTTAATACCTACAGCAGCAGCTGCATTTTTTATTGTCCACCCTAGAGAAATTTTCCATAACAAATGCCATCTTCTTGCTTCTACAGGGTCAAGACTTGCTCTGTATCTTTTTTTCAGTTCACCATTACTCAGATGGTCAGCTAAATAAGCTTTTTTGGGCATTTCACATTCTGATTGTGTATTCAGTCTATTATAACCGGATTTGGTATCACCCCTAACTACTGTTCCCTTAGCGTGTGCGTAGGGCATATGGTTAGATGGGATTTTCCTCAGACTTTCAACTCTGATTCATCTCGAACTATTAAATTCTCCTGAGGTTTATTTTAAGCATTAGGCTGACAGCTGACAGCTGACGGCTGAACGCGCACGCGTGCGCGTAGCGCATATGCTTAAGTTTTTTCTTTCATCACTTAATCTTTTAGCTAACTTTACTGACTCTTAAAAATCAAATCTAGGAATGTTTGATTAACTATTGGTAGTAGTTTTTTATATCAAAATCGATGAAATTAACTCACATTAGTGCTTCTTTAGTATTCCTGGGAGCTATCGCAGTTACTCCAGCTTATGGAGCCTCCGTATCATTCACTCCGATTGGGTCGCAATTAGACCAAGATGCCATCAATGACCTTGAAGTCAATGTTGGTGACACCATTGATGTCTTTTTCACTTTAGATACTAGCGGTCTCACTGCTAATTTACAGTCATTAGACCTTCTTTTTCAACAAGATCCTACTGAGCTTCTTACTCTAGACGTATTTAGGACAGATGCAGATGTAGCTGCCTTTTCAGAATTTACCGGGAGCCCAGTAGAAAACCCACCGTTTGGGATACCGACAGTACTTTTTCAACGTAGTGATGCAGTTGGAGTTTCTCCAAACTCTACCCTAGAGATAGTTGGGGCAACTTACGAAGTACTTCCTGGGTTTAAGAATGATGGATTGCCTGACTTAGCAGTTACCGTTAGCTCGGCAATTGATGCCAATGGTATTGATGTAACCAGTCTATTTCAAGCAGGTACCCAAGGTATTGATGTTCAGCCTGCCCCTGTTCCTGAAACCACATCACTGTTAGGTTTCTTAGGATTAGCTGCTTTGGGGACTAGTTCATTAGTAAAAAACTGCTCAAAACGGGTTTAATTGTTTCAGTAGTCTTTATAGTTTCAGGTTTTGTTGTTAATGGGTAATCGGTCATGACTAATGGGTAATTACACTACTCATTAGTCATTACTAATTACCCTATTTTTATGCCGAACTTCCAGTTCTTTATAGCCAGTTTTTTGATCGAGTGTTCTCAGAAAACTAAATTCTTCACTGGTTCCGATTACTATCTCGGCTGTTGTATAGATGATACAATCTTCAGCTAGGTGACCACCGATAACTTTACCATTTTTATCACCAAGGGAAATGTGTAAATGTACACCGTGGATCGATAGAGTTCCAACTAAAGACACTATCTCGAATTTTTCGATAAATAATTGGCTGGTATTTTGATTAGCGAATCGAAGGTTGGCTTGTTTGAGACTACCAACGGCTGTCAATATAAAACCAGCTTGAATAGTATTTTTTTTGACAACATTGATTAAGCTAACTTTTAAATCCTGATCCGGTTCTATCCTAATCGCAAAGGCTTCAATCATATAGCAAAGGGAACAGGGAATCGGGAATCGGGAATCGGGAACAGGGAACAGAGGAACCCACCCCTAACCCCTCCCAGGAGGGGAAGGCAATAGGCAAGAGGCAAGAGGCAAGAGGCAAAAGTTTACTACAAAAGCTTTTGCTGCTTCTATTAATGTCCTAATCTCCCCATCTCCCCATCTCCCCACACTTCCCTACTCCCTACTCCCTACTCCCTACTCCCTACTCCCTAAAGTTAATTAGATGATGCTACGGATTTATTAGCAGCGTGAGCTTCTACCATCCGGGAAATATCAGGATTATAGAGTCGCAAATAATTCCAATAATTACCAAACACTGTTTTCACGTAACCTTTGGTTTCTCGAAAGGGGATTTTTTCAATAAAGGCGTCGGGGTCACTAAAACCGTATCTATTCACCCATTTAGATACATTACCGGGACCGGCATTGTAACTGGCAACGGCTAATAGGGAGTTGTTACTGTTCTGTTGGTGGGTAAAGCTTAGATACCATGTCCCCAATTTAATGTTGTCATCAGGGTTTTTAAGATTGTATTCTTTCAACTGGATTTTTTGGGCAACCCAACTACCTGTTGCTGGCATCACTTGCATTAAACCCATGGCACCAGCAACGGAACGGATTTCTGGTTCAAATCTAGACTCTTGGCGAATTAGGGCAGTTACGAGTAAGGGATTAAGCTCCCGTTGACCAGACCAGTTAAGAATTGAATTTTCGAAAGGGAAGGGAAATAGAGCATGCCAGTATTTTGGTTGGTCACGCAGTGCTGCCCATTCGGCTTGTTCTTGGGGAGTTTCTCGTCGTTTTAGGCTCCAGACTTGGTTAATGCCTTTGAGATTATCCCCAATCCCTAGGCGCAATAAACCATCAGTAAATTGCTCCGAGACACTTAGTTCCTTGCGGTTTCCTAATTCCACTTGCCACAGAGCCCAAGCATCGTAATCTTGACCAAGTTGGTGCAGTTCTTTTAGGGTTCCAGAACCGTCTTTTAGTAAAGGTCTAGCTTGGGGTCTGACCACTTTTGGCATTAAGTAGCGCACGGAGGTGAAGTCCCCTACATTCCAGCCTAAATAGTTGGCCGACCGCCATGCATAGTAGGATTCTGGATAACGAGCCAGTACATGCTCAAAGGCAGCTTTGGCATCATTAGGACGCCCCAGCTTACTTGCCCATCTACCTACCCAGAAGCCAGCTTGGGCAGCAATGTCACTATCGGGATTGTTGGTGGTAATCGGTTGCGCCCATTGCCATGCTTGTTGTAGCTGGCCTTTTGCTGCTTTTTTTTGAGCCATTTGCCAACGATAATTAGCCGCAGCATCAGAACTCGCATATTGGGTCAATACCGACTTACGAGCTTGGCCAGCAGACACTTTGCTGTTGAGCTTTTCTAGGATTTTGGCTTTGTCGAGCAAGGCTTGAGGAGCTTCATCGGGATAATTCTGGATGACTTGATCCAGATAGGCTAAGGCTTCTGGTGGCTTAGAGATACTAGCAAGACGCCTTAAGGCTAATCCGGTTTCTTGGGCATTGGGATAGGCGCTGATTAACTGTTCATAAAAGACTTTGCCTTTGCTGGCTTTTGTATCTAAATGAAGCCCTCGACCAGCCCGGTAGAGATTGCGGGGAGTACGGGGGGCTTGGGCGTAGGCTTTACCAGCTTTGCCATATTTCCAGGTTTCCCAGTAACCAGTGCCAATCATTTCCCAGTCTTCCGGGGTGAGTTGCTCAGGGTACTTCTCAACGATCCGGTCTCGGATCTCCTGCATTCCTAAGGCTTTAGGAGTGTGCTTGGCTAAGATTAATAGTAATGGGAGTTGGTTGGGATTGTTTTTGAGGCGCTGTCGGACAATTTCTAGAGTACGGGGATGGCTGGGAAATTTTGCGATCGCATCGTCCCAGTGTTTAGGATTAGATTTGCCTAGATGATAAAGGGCTTCTGCTGCCACTGCTTGGTTGGGGTACTTTTTCAGGATAGTTTGCCAAACTCCTGTAGCCTTAGCGCTATCCCCCATGGCTTGGTAAGCTTGAGCACGTTTGAGGGCAACGTGGGATGCTAAAACCGGATAATCTGACTCAAGTCCTTCGAGATGCTTTAGGGCTTGTTCTGGCTGATTTTGTTGAATTAAATCCGATGCCAACAGATAACGGGCGCGATACTGTTCCCGAGACTTCGGACCTGAGGCAAAGGCATCTAGGTTAGTTGCTCGTTGTTGAGGTGGCAGGGAAACCAGCCGTGCTACAGCGGATTTGCCTGTTGACTCCGTTAACCCTTGGCTGGCAGTCTTGTTTTCCTCCTTTTCCTCTAGTTGATTCGCTACGGTGACACCTAAGAATACAGCTCCCAGGCACACTGATACCAATAACACTATGGCTCCAGCCAATAACAGAAATTGCTGTCTACGCTCTTTTAACATAAATCCTCACCCAACACAGTTGCTGCAGTTGAAAGTCTCTTAGAATATGACCCATCACCAGGGTAATCTGGTTTCCCTCTTGAGTTATAAACCATAATATAAAGTTCTTGGCTAAGAACCTGGAACCGGACGTAGTCAGATTTGGTCAGAATTAGTCAGACTTAACAGAGCACGAAGCCAGCAATAAGTAGATAATTAGATAACTATAATAACTATTATGATAACTATATTTTTTTAACCCTGATGAGGCACATTTTTGCCACCCTTAGCGCGCTCTATCCCCCATCTTTGAACTAGGTTACCTTTAAATTGTGATGATTTATGGTAGGATAACCTATAATTTTGTTATTTAGGGAAGGGAATAGGGAGTAGGGAGTAGGGAGTAGGGAGTAGGGAGTAGGGAGTAGGGAAAAAAACTTATCAGAATTGATTTAGGATTGCTATTGTGTTTGCTTGTTCAAGATATAGCGTTTCTGATAGTTCTGAATTAGTCATAGTAGTCAAGTAATCAGAGTTGGTAGTTGATCACAAGAGTGAACTTGAGAACAAGTCATGACTAAAACCACCGTTGATCAGATTCGATTCACTACTGCAGACCTAGATCTGTTACCAGAGGACGGTAATAGATATGAAGTTATCGATGGAGACCTGTTTGTGACCAGATCCCCCCATTGGAACCACAACAAGGTGGTGGGAAGACTATACAATGCCCTTGATTCCTGGTCTTTAAGTGATAAGGGCTATGGTGAAGCTGTGCTAGTTCCAGGTATTGTTTTTGACCAATAAAATGCTGTGGAACCGGATGCTGTCTGGGTTTCCGACAAGAATCGCTTGCCACAGATGCTGGATGAAGCAGGCCATTTAACTGAAGCGCCAGACCTGATCATAGAATCTTTATCACCAGGAACTCAAAACGAGCGTCGTGACCGAGAGGTAAAACTGAAACTCTACTCAGTGCGGGGGGTTCGGGAATACTGGATTGTGAATTGGCGCACTACTAAACTTGAGGTTTATCGGCGACAAACTGCCAAGCTTACCTTAGTCGAGACACTGTTTCCTGGAGATATACTGCGATCGCATTTACTTCCTGGTTTTGAGTTGCAGCTGCAGATTGTGTTTTTGTGACTATCCTAAACTACCCTAACGGGTGAGTGTAGGCTTTCAGTAACCAGAATCAGACTCCCCTTGAAACCAACGACAGCGATTAGCTATTAGCAGGGCTAAAACGGCGTTGCTGACCAAGGAATGGTGTACTAAAAATAAAACTATGCAATGCCCGCGTATGTCATAGCAACAAAACTCATCAATAGGGTCATCACAGAGGGAAACAAAGATATAAATGTAACAAATGCGAGCATCAAGACAATGTTGCAGGAGCAAGTCACTTATGCTTAGCATTTGTACTCAAGCTATAGCCCCCTCAGGTATTTTAGCTTGCTCTGATAGTAAATATAGCAACCGAAGTATAGTTTGGGACAGAGTATTTTGGTTTAAAGGGAGCTTTGGAGTAGGGACTAAGGCCGTATGCCACGCTACGCGAACGGAGCAGAAATATGTCTTAACCTTTACTTCGAATGCTATAGTTCATAAGCTGTAACGCATTGAGATTGGGATACCTAAATTCCTCAAAGGGAACGGGGAACTTCGGATCAGATAACGGGGAATAACCAATTTAAATGTACATTAGCTTATGTTCGGCAACTTTGACCTGCTCCCCTTGTTGTTAGTTGTTGGGTATCCCCTGGAAAAGTTTGAGTCTAAATTCCGGTATTAATCTGATAAAAAATCTCTTTTTGATTGTTCATAAATCATGAATATAAGTAGTTAAATTTTCTACTAGGTTGGGTACGGCATTGTGTGCATCTTCTAGAGATTTACTATGGCGAGCATCCCCAAATTCTTGATATTCAATTGCGATAATATGGTGATTCTCAACACCAAGAAGTTCAAAACACTTAATTATATGCGGATGAAGATAGTTATCATTAGCATTTTGCTGCTCGGATAAAAAGCCTCCTTCACCACTAGCACTGAGAATTACCAAAGTTTTACCACTTTGAATTGGTTTAATTGGATGCTCGCCACGAGATAGATCAAAGCTAAATGTTTTATTCACTCTTATCACTTGATCGATCCAGGCTTTTAAACTGACAGGCATTCCGTAGTTGTACATAGGAGTGCCAATCACAATAATGTCGGATTGAACTAATTCATTAATTAACAGATCGGATAGTTTTAGTTCTTGACGTTGTTCGTAACTGCGATTGGCTTCATCAGTGAATGCAGCATCAATCCAAGCCTCCGTTGTTGCTGGAGGTGGTTTTATACCGACATCTCGTCTAATAATGCAATCATTAGGACGTTTTGTTTTCCATTCTTTTATAAAACGAGCTGACAGTTCCCTACTTAGAGATCTGTTAGTTCGCGCACTAGCATCAATATGGAGTAGTGTTTTCATTAAAATTCCCCTTTACAAATTTTACCTTCAAATTTTACCTTCAAAGCCAATAATACCGGTTCATGGCTCAAAATCAAATACTCACTAGACTTGATACTACCATTGTATCCTTCAAAAGTTTCACCGGTTTCAAAGCTTGTATCAGTCGGATCTTGGAAGTTAGCATATTTTCATTCATGGCGGTTATTTTTTTTCATTGGAACTGCCTTGGTTACCAAGACTTTGGTACATCCAGTAATAAATCGAACAGAACATAACAAATACAAACATAGAAAAACCGATCGAGACAACATTGATAGGAATCAAGATTAAAGAACTTACCAGCTCGATAAATATAAGTCCTATAACTATATTTACAATAGTTTTCCGCTTCAATAAACTCCCTATTATTGCCCCTGTCGGAGCCCCGATTACAACTACAGGAACTGCCGTCAGCCAATAATTAATTATTGGCTCTCCAAAATCACTAATAATATATTTATGAAGTATCAAACCTGCTATGGCATTAATAGCCATCAAAATGACTGAAGTTGGGGTACTAATTTTTTCACATAATCCAAACAATAAAACCATTATCGAAAAACAAAAAATGTCCATACCGCTACCCACTAATCCGCTGATTATTCCTCCTATCAGTCCTGTTATTAGTGAAATAACTCGTTCCCTACTTCCCCAAAAATGGATAGCCAAGTTTCGTCTTCTTTTAGTTCGATTGGAAGCGAACAAAACAACTGCAAAACTGCTGATCATCATCGTGAAAGAAATCTTAATAGCTTCTGAAGGCAAAAGGACAGCCAAAAAACTTGAGCTGAAAAAAATACCTGGAATTCCTCCAAGGCTTGCCCAAAATATGAATCGCCATTCAACCTTAGTTCTCATTGCCATAATGGTCAATGACGCCGCACTCATACCAACACTTTGAATTGCTAAAGAAAAAACCTTGGCATCGTGTGGAGATAATTGAAGCACTTTGGTCAAAACCGGAAAGGCGACTGCTCCTCCGCCCATACTGGTGCTACCAGCAACCATAGACCCAAAAATCATAGTTGAAGCTATCTCCCAGTTAGCTTCAAACAGAGAAAGTACTCGACTAGGACTAACTGCAAATAACCATATACTCCATGTAGCGATAGCGCAAAATAAGCTAGTAAACAAGGAAAATATAAGTGGATTAAATTGAAGCTTATATCTATAAAAACCTAAGTTTTTATAGATATAGTTATTGATTTTTTTTTTTGAATTTATACGATTTTTTTGCTGATACATACAACTAGATTAACGTAAAAAAATGGCATTATATATGTTTATTACTTGGTTAGTATTCATACAAAATTATTGACATACTAAAGCTACAGCAAAAGCTTATATAGTCTGGGTTTCAGTTAGATTATGAATATAATTAATTCTGTTTAGATCCATACTGCATTAAATGTTAGTGCGTCAAATTAATGTGGGATAGGTGGCGCGGTCATGCCAATTCAAAGGGCGAGCGCTAGTCCTGCCCTTTGAGCTACAGTTGTCTTGAAGCAACTATGCTGCCAAATCCAAAAGAGATAGAGCAATTCTCAAATTAATGAGCTATGACCTGTTCTCCCTTGAAGGCAGTAGGCAGGTGAAGTGTACCTCAGTTACTCCATAAACGCTATAGCAATCCTATTTGATTCGTGAAATATAGTGGCCGATCGCGCTTTAGCGGGCTCTTCGAGCCATCGCATAAGCGCGGAAGCTGAGGCCGTAGGCCAGCGTGGCCTTTTGGCCAAAGCTATCGCTATAACCCTTGCCCAGCAATGATTTTATATTTTGCAGATTTTACAACTGATTTAGGATTGCTATATATTAGCAATCCTTTTTTATCTACGCTGATTTTTTATGCCATAACGGTATTGACAGCATAAATTTTTTGGTTACTCTTAGAAACAGATTGATTTGAAATCAATTGAATATTATCCTTCAAAGGTTTCATAACTCTATGTAAATCACGGGGTTGTGATTTGGGTTTAAAAAGACCATTACCTTCCCAGGTGTCCACATCTAAGCTAATAGCCCAGGCGTTTAACCAAACCGGCTCTGAAAACATGGTTAGTTTATTGGGCATAGTATCCTCTAGTGCCAACAAAAATATTACTTGAGCCAGTTCCTCAAGTATTTTTAAATTGGCTATGTAGTCGTCAATAAGCTGTAGATCGGTCTTTTTAAAAAACAAGTTTGAACGAAATTGGTTAACAAAAGGCAACATTCCTAAATAATCTATAAATTCAAAGGAAAGTCTATGAGTAGGTTTGTTTGACCAGTCTTTAAACAATTGCTCAACCTGATGTGCTAAGGATGAAAATTCCTCAAGAACACCATCAAATTTTTCCATTCTATCTGGGTCTAAAAATACGGAGTTAAAAATCAGTGGTGTTACAGTTGCCCAGGAAAACATTGCCTTCCAAATATACTGCATTAAAAATAACACAGGACTTTTACCCAAAAGCTGATAAGATCCTCCGATACTTGTTGTCACATTGTCATTAGTCTTTAAGTAAAATCGATTAGCGTGGTCTACCATTTTTTGATTCAACTTCCCACTAAGGTCAAGTTTAATCAGTTCGGTCGTTAAGGTATTCCCCAAAGCAATCATATCTGTTCCAGGTGAATACAAAGGATCGGGGAAGGCTCCTGCTTCTCCTACACAAGTCCAACGATTGAAAGAAAAAACCTGAGTTGATGAGTAACTATATTTTGGCATTTTCATGAAATCTGCAGGCTGTCGGTCTTTTATCTGTTCGGCTAAGATTGGTTCATGTTTTTGTAACCAATTACAGGCTTTTTCGTAGGTACTATATTCCTTAAAATTATGAACCCTATCGCTAGTAACAATACCAATACTTGTGTATCCGGAGGGCAGAGGAATTAACCAGACCCAGTAACCTTCTCCTACTAAATGATTAGCGGAGTAATAACGGATATTGTTAGGAACACGATTATGCCATTGTGAGTTAGTTAAAGGAACTAGATCGCTCACATCAACACGTTCGTTAATACGAAACCAGACCGCACTTCTATCTTGAAAAGTGGATTTTTCTAAACCCAATTTCTTTTGCAAAAACCGACGCCTACCCATTGCATCTACTACCCAACGAGCTTTAAATGTATGTATTTTTTTTGTGTCTAATTGCTTGCAGACAATAGAGTGAAAATCTTTCGAATCATTCAGATTTATACTTTGCACCGAGCCATGTTCTAGCAAGTCTATGCCAGCTTCCAAATTAAACTCTCGTAAATCATTTTCTAGTAAACCACGATCCATATGATAGGTAAATTTTGAGTTAAACAATTTAAAACTTGCTACCCCAATTTCTGGTCGCTCATTTAAAGGTTTATGTGATTTACCTAGAAAAAATCTTAGTCCGAGTTTTTGCATATGATGCTGATTAAAATAGTCCTTTAGATCTAGAGTTTCTGTTAAGTAGTTAGTACCTATTTCAACAGTTGACTCTCCAACCTTAAAGGCTGAAATAGGTAAAGGTTTAGCTAATCTGTCAATAACTAAAATTGAGATATCCGACATTTCTAGCTTTAACTGTCGTGCTAGAGTCATTCCGGCTAAACCTCCACCACAAATAACTACATCGTATGTAGTTTTTAAATTAAAGGACTCAACGTTATCAAAAGATCTGAGCATTTTAGTCTCCTTATTTAGTAAAAAAATTTTGAAGTAATTAACTTTTTAGATAGAGATTTGCTAACGCCAATCGTCTATTACATAAATACCAGGTCGGTTAAAAGCCGGTTTATTTAAATAGTGCATAGCTACACCTAATCTGTTAATTTTAAATCCAAAGGCTAGCATTTGTTGGTAGGCTTCTTGACGTGCCATGTTGATGCCACCAACTAAGCGCGATGCGCCCTCTAGTAAGCTTAATGTTTCACAACCCTCTAATAACTGCTTAAAATTTTGTTCGGCTTTTTCTCCCAAACGGCTCGCTCCAAACTTGATATAACAGGTTTCGCTTCCAGCTTCGGTGTCTTTACCATAGTGGCAAATAGCAAAACCCATTAGACCTTTTTCATCGAAAAAAAAGATTGTTTCCCCTAAATTTTGCTTTTCAACAACACGAATTTCAATCTCTATATCTAGCCCATCATGGAAATCACCAACTAATTCGCGGCTGGCTTTAAGGCACTCTAAACGTTGGTTTTCAGAAATTTTTGAATATCTAAATCCTTGTAAATTTTTAGCTTTTTTTATAGGTACTTTTGACATAATTGCTGTCAAAAACCGAGGGTAGAATCCATACTTCTGATATAAATAGAGATGCTTAGGGCTGTTGGAACGAGTAAAAAAACCTGACTGCTCAATCTGCCACTGTTTTAGACATTCCATCGCTGGTTCAATTAATTGTTGAGCGATTTTATGACCCCAAAAATCTGGATGGACTGCTAACGGTCCAAAAAGTCCAAAGCTTCCCCAGTTAATCGCAAAATTGACTCCAACTAGCTGTCCATCGACTTCAGCTCCAAAAGCAGTCTTTGGGTTATTAAACCAGCGGTTCATGTATGTTATGTCTACTCCATAATTACTCGAACCATAAGGCTCTGTTAAAGCACTAAAAGCCTCTCGAAAAACTTGATCGGCAAGTACTAGTTCATCTTTGCGAAGTGTGCGAATATCAACGTACATAAATTTTATTTTTTCCCCAATTTATTAAGTAATATTTTTATCCTTTATTTCCCTATCAAAATAATCCTAATTCAGAGCCATAACCATCAAACACGAAATCTTGATTGTCTTCAGTAATAGTATAACTGATAACCGGATATTTTAGCTGAATAGGAGCCTCATTATACAAATTTTATTCGAGAAATTCAGCCATCTTTTGCCGAGCTCCGACTGGGTAAGTTCCCAATTAGACTGAAAAACATGCCACATGCCATCATACAGATATTGTTGGGTAAATACGGAAGTACTAATATCTAAAATCTAAATAGACTTTTTCAGGATTAATTTTCATGATTAGGAGCTACAAAGCCCTGTATTTACATTCCGAAAATCTCAAAAAAGGGGCAGGCGATGACAGCAATTTGTCTGGTGTTATGTCCAGTATTTTGTAATCAATAAGCCTGCCCTTACCGAACAGCGGAAGTTGTAAATCCTCAACCAACCTATGGTAAACTATTTGTTAGCTGACTGTAAGGAAAAACATGATGCATCTTTTTTGATGAAACTTAACAATACCCACTTATACAAAAACAAAGTTAGCTTCACTCAAATTATTTGACTGAACTCCTAGTAGAATTGCTAAGTCTTGAGTTTCAGTACTAATTACAGTGTTAGTTCCATCTTGAGTTAAACTCAAATCGCTAAATTGTAAATCTAGATCGCCAATACCTAGCACATCCACTTCTAATTCAAAGTCGGTGATGGTGTTAACTCCCTCTGGCAAAGAACTGATAGCAATCCAGAAGGAATCAGTCCCAGGTCCACCAGTAATAACGTTCCCACTTCCGGTACTAACAAATATTGTATCATCTCCATCTCCAGCAATAATACGGTTATTTCGACCAAGGAAGAAAAGGTCGTTGTCTTTTCCGCCCTCCAGAAGGTTGTTACCACTGGCATTTGTCACATCAAAAATGTCGTCGCCAGAACTACCAAACACGAAGTCTCCATCTCCATCAAAGCCAGGAGTTATCCCAACCTTGAATAAATCATCGTCTTCAGAACCAAAAACTTGTCCCAAGATATCATCATCTTCACTGGTTGTATCATCAACTTCAGTGATGGTAATTAACGCAATCGGATAGTTTGGAACTGTAAAATCGGCGGAGCTAGTTGGGACAGCATTCTCCACATCCTTTGGAGATAAAATATTGCCATCGGGAATAAAACCAGGATGCTGGATGATCACACCTTTTTCATCGATACCAGTGTTTGGTTGAAAATCAATTAAAGGAACTGGGCCAACGCCTACTGCATTAAATCTATCTTCGTCATTCACTTCGGTACCAGCATCCAAAATTTCAGTTCCAGAAATGATAAAGCTAGTAGGAACAAAATTACCTGCATCGTCAAATATCTGATGTTCGATAGCATTTTCGTTACCGAAAAAAGCATCATTGCTAGGAAGGATCATCGAAGCGTAGCTAAAATACTTACTACCAGGAATACTATTGTCAATAGAAACTATCGTTGACACGATATCGCCTGGGAATAAATCTAGGAAGGGATCTGGAGTTGTCCCAATTAACCCTTGGGCAAACCCACCTTCTGTATCGTTAAAATCTTCCATCAGGTATTCAGCATTACCGTCTTCAGCTAATCTCTCAATAGCTATTGATGCAGGGGAATTCAAGTCAAATGTATCAAATCTACCATCATGAATACCAAACCAGAGTGGACTAAACAAGGTACCATTTCTTGGTGCTAGATTCTCGACAGTGATTTTTAAGTTTAATTGATTATCCATAATTAATCTCCTAATCAACACAATTGGGATAATTTATAAAGCAAAACTTAAACTTTTTTGTTTAACTAGTTAAGTTTTGATATTTTTTATTGAACCGGTTCATCAATTGCTGGATCATTGTATGCATCACCCCTCTTATCAAGAATATAAAAAATCCTGGCATTCTTTATTAGCGCTAGCGGTAATTGCTTTTGGAACGCCCATCCGTGATTGCATAGGCCGCTATTTTTTAAGCATTGTTCAGAATTACTATGACATAGATTTTGTCCATCTATGGGAAAAGCATTCACAGCACAGTTCGCAACAGAAATCAAAATGGTGGGTGACACTACAAGTTTTATTACTACCTACAATATTTATTCAATTGTCACACACCCTAGCATAAAAAATGTGTCAGTTGCGGGCGATCCTAAATTTCTCCTTCAAAGCAGAGAACACCAACCCCCCGACTGTAGTCCATGGCTCCCCAGCTTTTAAAGGAACCTTTTAGACCCTTAAATTTACCGCCAGCTTCGACAATATTGTATTCGGTTTGAGCCATATATAAGTTGTCCTCAACTGGTGTATGTATTGATGTATCATCAGTATAGAGATAGCTGCCATCATTGGTCACAAAGTAGTGTTTTAAGTCATATTTTTTCTTACCATCGGGCAAATCTTCTGACCCAGTTACTTTGGCGTAGACACCACCATCAAAAACTCCTGTCATTGCCACTGAAAAGTTTGATTCGTCAATTGCCCTAATGTTGGCAGTGCCACCAATTGAAATCGTCTCAGACATATTATTCTCCTCTATTTCTCAAGTTTGTCAAAATTGCCTTCATCCGCCTTCAGTGGAAGGCAAAAGTTATAGGGCAGAGGCTTGAGCGGGAAAGACTGGTATTAAATTTAGACTTCTTGCCTTCCGCCATTAGGCTTTCAAACCCCAGCTTGTGTAAGGTATCCACAATTAGTTGGGGTTGAAATTCCCATTCAATTGCCTTCTGCCTTCATTTAATGACTTATAAGAACTTAGGTAAAATTACAACCCCCTTAGTATTCTGAAGCAACATTATTTTTCAGGTTGTGGGACTCATGACCCTTTAAAGGTGGTGTGAAAACACATACGAGGCGCAAATTAGTCTTAGCCCGTAGGTAATGCTTATCATGCTGATCGAGAGCATACATAGTTCCCGGTTTTATGGGATAGATAACACCATCTGCTTCTACTTCACCTTCTCCTTCAATACAGTAGCAAGTTTCTTTATGATTTTTGTATTCCAGTAAAGACTCTGTATTGGCAGTAACAGTGGTGTCAGTAAGGGAATATCCCATGGTATCTTTTTCAATCAAGAATCTACGACTTCTACCATTGCCCCATTCAATATCCCTTTCGGTGTTAATAATTTTTTCCAATTCATTCACAATCATTTCAATAGTCTCCTATTAGCTAAAAATCGTTAGTTTGATGTCAATTACGTTACCAGTTGTTTGAATATAACGATGACGATATCTTAAGCTATTTGGGGTTGTAATTCCCATTCAATTGCCTTCTGCCTTCATTTAATAACTTATAATAACTTAGGCAAAATTACAACCCCCTTAGTATTCTGAAGCAACATTATTTTTCAGGTTGTGGGACTCATGACCCTTTAAAGGTGGTGTGAAAACACATACGAGGCGCAAATTAGTCTTAGCCCGTAGGTAATGCTTATCATGCTGATCGAGAGCATACATAGTTCCCGGTTTTATGGGATAGATAACACCATCTGCTTCTACTTCACCTTCTCCTTCAATACAGTAGCAAGTTTCTTTATGATTTTTGTATTCCAGTAAAGACTCTGTATTGGCAGTAACAGTGGTGTCAGTAAGGGAATATCCCATGGTATCTTTTTCAATCAAGAATCTACGACTTCTACCATTGCCCCATTCAATATCCCTTTCGGTGTTAATAATTTTTTCCAATTCATTCACAATCATTTCAATAGTCTCCTATTAGCTAAAAATCGTTAGTTTGATGTCAATTACGTTA
>NZ_JAAHHS010000061.1:0-8139 GCF_010692395.1 Moorena sp. SIO3H5 | reverse complement strand
TCTACGACTTCTACCATTGCCCCATTCAATATCCCTTTCGGTGTTAATAATTTTTTCCAATTCATTCACAATCATTTCAATAGTCTCCTATTAGCTAAAAATCGTTAGTTTGATGTCAATTACGTTATCAGTTGTTTGAAGATACCGATGACGATAGCTTCAGCCAATCGAATGGCTTGCGCTGAAGCATAAAAGACATACCAGTTGCACCCGCAAATTTTTCAATATCAAGACCTTTTTCAGTTTTATCTACAGTTCCTTGACCTTGAAACAGACGATGAATGCGATAGCGAAAGTAGTTCTTCAGCAGTTTTGACACGCCAATATACTGCTGATAACTTCTTGAGTACAGTTCATCATCCAATCTGGGGAGTAAATACCAGGGACAGCTCATTAATCGATGATGGGCGTTGTGATAGTTATTGTTGAGAAATATTAATGAGCTGAGCCAAGACCAGCGCGGTGACAAAACCAGAGAATAGGTATTATTTTCGTCATATTTTTGACTATGTTTTGGTACCTTTTCATCTATGTGAAAAACCGAATAAGTGTGCTGAAAACACTCCAAAAATTGTATGATGTTAAGAAAACTAATATAGGCGATGAAATAGCAAATAATTCCACGGGGAGAATATATCGCTAAAGCTGTAAATAGGCTCCCTCGCAGCAGCAAAAGCAAAGCATTACGAAGGCGTTCGTCTCGGCGATTTTGACCGAGGAAAGGCGATAGGGCAATCATCCAGCGAAAGAGGAGATTAACTGCTGGAATGCATAGCCATTCTAGGAGAACAACCAGCCTCTGCACAGGCTTCGGTAGGGACTCTAGAAAATCAGACATGGAAAAGGGATGAAAGGGAGAAAAGTCAGCTCGATGTACATGGTGAGCGATATGGTGACGAGCTACATTGGAGAAAACGCTATAGCAAGAGCCGGTGAGAAAAAGCATGATTTCACCAAACACCACGTTCAGACGATGAGAGGAGAAAATATTATGGTGAAAAAATTCGTGGAGGAATAAGGCAGCCCACGTTAGATTGTGTATTAGTAAGAGGACTCCCAGCAGATTCAACCACCAGATATTTGTTGTAATACAAAATAGTGAAAGTCCATAGCCAACTAATACGTAAGCTATAGCTACATAGCTTATCCAGTGATTGCGGTGCTTAACATATAACTTCAAGTCAGGAATTTTCTCTAGCTCTATGTAGCCTGCGGTTACCTTTATATTGGTTGTAGGTATGGTCATATTTATAGTTCTTCCGTACTGAGTATGTTAAGTTTTCAGAAACTTGAGTGCTATTTAGCGTGACGCTCCTACACTTACGAGTAGGGTAAGTGTCAGGGCAACTCCATCTAAATTCTAGAAGCCTTACTCAGAAAAGATTTAAAAATTAATTACCAAAAATACTTATCGTATTGTATAAATCTTCTATCTAGTAGGCATTTAAAAACAAGATGTGTTTCCCCTCGGTTAAGTGTATAATTTCAGGACTTATTAAGGCTATCAGCACTCATCATTCAGCTAATGCAATACCTGCTAAATTATGATTGTTACTAGCTGATTTTTAAGTACCTATATACTTATCGGTCTAACCACCAAAAATTACGTAGCTGCCGAAATTTTCGCGGCGATCAGCCAGGTTGGCGGGTAAAATAACCAAGGTAAGTGCTTCATAAACGCTTAAAAACCTTCAGCTAAAGAGCTTTAATGGGCTTACCATATCTAACTAGTTCTGCTTGCTTAACTACTTTGAATTGTAAAAGCATGCTCTTAGATAAATCAAGGCTTTTCTGTATTGCATACAGTCTTTTAAAAATCGACAATGCCGAAATTTTGGCGGCGATCAGCGAGGTTGGCGGGTAAAATAACCAAGGTAAGTGCTTCATAAACGCTTAAAAACCTTCAGCTAAAGAGCTTTAATGGGCTTACCATATCTAACTAGTTCTGCTTGCTTAACTACTTTGAATTGTAAAAGCACGCTCTTAGATAACTCAAGGCTTTTCTGTATTGCATACAGTCTTTTTAAAATCGACAATGCCGAAATTTTGGCGGCGATAGGCCAGGCTGGCGGGTAAAATAACCAAGGTAAGTGCTTCATAAACGCTTAAAAACCTTCAGCTAAAGAGCTTTAATGGGCTTACCATATCTAACTAGTTCTGCTTGCTTAACTACTTTGAATTGTAAAAGCACGCTCTTAGATAAATCAAGGCTTTTCTGTATTGCATACAGTCTTTTAAAAATCGACAATGCCAAAATTTTGGCGGCGATCAGCGAGGTTGCTGGGTAAAATAACCAAGGTAAGTGCTTCATAAACGCTTAAAAACCTTCAGCTAAAGAGCTTTAATGGGCTTACCATATCTAACTATTTATGCTTGGTTAAATACTGGTAATTGTAAAAGCACGCTCTTAGATAAATCAAGGCTTTTCTGTATTGGATACAGTTTTTTGAAAATCGACCTAACCTAATAATTATAATGAGCTATTCTGGTCATAATAGACTCAACACTGTTCGGATACTCAGTGCTACTCTAGCGATGTAGCGCGATCTTGGGGGTTTCCCCCATGAGCGACTGCATCAAGACATTGTTCCCGCTCCAAAAGTTTCAGCAATAACCCTTGATCGAGTCCAGCCAAGCTTGTAGCAAGAACCCTGAGGGTGTCAACATAGCCAAGATACATTTCGTACTGCTGTCGCTTATCTGGAGAGATTTTGTCAAACTCAACTCCTTTTCCCCAGCGGTGAATAGTATTGGCTTTAATCTTTAATACTCTGGCAATCAAGTTGATGCATTTCTCCCGATAACCATGCTCAGATTCGAGGATTGAGATATATGACTCTGTGTAGCAAGGCTGTCCGTATTGATTGACGGCTTCTAGTCCGAACCAGCGGCGACAAAATCTCCTTGGGTGCATGCCTTCTCCATTAAGAACACGGGTTTTCAGAATCTTGGTAGCCACTTGATCAGCTTGATGCTTTTTAGTGTTACTGGCAGAATACTGCCAGTTCTGGAGATCGTCCTGAGAACTAGGACTGGCTTGAGCTATCCTGATTCCTTTGATCTGATTAATATAGTCGCGAATCCCTGTCTGAATATTTGTTGTGTATGTCATAACTACGCAGTCAATGATTATCAAGGAACTTTTGTACCGACAATTTGGAAAATGGGGGGAGCTCTCAGAGCGTGTTTAATGTAGATGTATTTCTTGAGGAGGTCTAATGGGTGACTTTTGAGGTGATCAAATGTCAGCGTCTAAAGACGACGACATCCCTTTGGAAAATAAACTCACGGTAGTGTCCTAGGTCATCAACTTCCAGGAAGTTGAGTAAAATCCCAGGGACTAACCAAACTACCATTTTGGCCAGTAAGTTTAGTTTCCATTTCATCTGCATTACCTTAACTCCTGGATAGAAACCAACAGACAAGTAAGTATTCAGCGATCAGCCCCTCAGGTATCAGCTCATGTCAGACAACGGCTGATCAATCAAGATACTCAGCCGTTGTCACTGTTTAAAGTATGGGAAATTGGCTTGATATGATGTAGAGTAGCTTGTTTGTGATCAGGGCTTTATGAACAGCTGATAGCTGGCAAGGGTAGCTTTTTAAGTAGTGCGTTAGCCCTAAGCTGAATCATTACATTGCTGTAGTTTAGAACTCTCCAACTGACGAGCTTTAATCAACTTCTCTAGTTTCGTTGTTTTTTGAGGTTTTAACAGTACCCTTTTGGGTACCCTAGCAGGACTTACACAGGAAAACCCTGATCACGCCCTCAGGTATCAGCTCATGTCAGACAACGGCTGATCAATCAAGATACTCAGCCGTTGTCTCTGTAGAAAGTATGGGAAATTGGCTTGATCTGATGTAGAGTAGCTTGTTTGTGATTAGGGCTTTGTCAACAGCTGAAGCTGGCAAGAGTAGCTTTTCAAGTAGCCCGTTAGCCCTAGGCTGAATCCTTCGGCTCAATCTTCCTGAGAGCTCGCTCTGACTGACTGTAGAGACCATGCTCAACTAAATAATCGAAAATCTTATCAGAGTTCAACACAAGCGTCATATGTCATGAAGGTGTAAGCACCCTTTCAAAAAAACTAGGTAGGTTGAGTCGGGAGAATTAACTCGTTTCCCTATTGACTTATCAGACCGAATTCGGGAACTTATGCAAAACTTATCAAAAATTAAGTGTAAAAGTTAACGGTAGCTGCTGCTGGAAAAATCAGTAGTGCATCAATATCATGTGGGTTGTGTTTTTGTCAATGCTACAGGATCTTAGGGAGTGGGTAATAGAGGTGTGGGTAGCAGCTTGGTAGCGATGCAGCGCCATTCATGAGGGGATTTCTGCCAATACCTGGCTGCATCGCCTTTAGCTTTGTGGTCAGCCCCTCACCAACATTTGACTATTACAACAGCACTGTAACCCCAAGCAGGATGCCAGGAATCACAAAGAACACCCCAAGGATATAAGCAAATGCGATCGCTTTTCGTTCACTAGCTACTGCAGCGAGGGTTTCTGCACTGATAATTGGCAAGGGACAGAGGAAGGGAATGCCATAGATGATAATTACTCCAAGCACGTTGTAGAGTAAGTGAACCATAGCAATTTCTCGGTAGGCAGTGTTGGGACAGTCTGTCCCGGATGCTGCTGGTGAAATATTGCTTAACAAAAAAATGAGTCAAAGCATTGACGATATGGTGAGAGTTGGGCACTAATTAATGGCTAGTAGAAGCTCCTGGGATAAACTATTCTGCTTTTTGAGAGTTCTAAGAGCGTGTTTAATAATCCAACTTGTTTCCTTGGTTGGAGAGTCTTGTCGCCATCGCAAACAGGTATTGATTACCCAATCTGGACTAGATTTGCTCGCATCATTCAACCAGTTACCAACCGAACGCTGCACATAATTACTAGGGTCTGAACGAACGAATTCTAATATGGTCAAACCTGGGTCGGGGTTTTTCTTCAAAGTCGGAATATGTTTACACCAAACGCCACGAGGACGGGTAGCTTCTACCGCACAGCGCCGAATATTGGGGTCTTCATCTTTAACCCACTCTGTTAGTAACTCGAAGCTATAAGCTAAATCATCCACAAGATAGCTTCTAAGGGCATCCCAAGCGCATTCTCTGACAGAGAAACTACCATCAGCGGCGAACCTACCCATTATTTCTAACCTATCGGGTAAGGATAAAGTCTGGTCAGCGGCTATACTAAAAGCAGCCCAAGCTCTCACCATGTCAGACCTATGATTAGCCAACGTTTCAAAAATTTCTGTTCGGTTTTCTTTTTCTTCTAGAGCCTGAAAGAGTATTGTGCCAATGCCTTTGAGTCGCTTCGTAATGCCTTGGTCTTGAAGTTTCAAGCTCTGATCATACAAGTCATCAATTTGTTCTTTCCAACCTATTTCTGTAAGACTATTCCGAAGCAGAAAAGGCATATCAATCGCTAACCATTCCACAAGATTGACGGTTTCAATTTTTCCTTGATTGAGTGCCCATAAGACGTCATTAGGAATTTCAGAACGCTTCCTTGCTCCTTTTCTCGCTTTTAGCCTTTCAAGTTCAACTGTGTGCATAAAAAAAGTTGCTTTTTTTCACATCTTGCACCACAAGATTATTGAAACTATTTTAACTTACAGAACGTAGGGTGGGCAAAATATTATGATCTAGAACTATGAAAAGAAGCCAACAGTTTTTGACCACCAACAGGGAACAGGGAACAGGGAACAGGGAATAGGGAATAGGGAATAGGGAATAGAAAGTAGGGTGGGCAACGTTCTATTATCTAGAATTATCAAAAAAAACTCAACGGTTTTTGCCCACCAACAGGGAATAGGCAATAGGCAATAGGGAATACAAAGTAGGGTGGGCAAAATTTTGTGCTCTATAATTATCAAAAAAAACTCAACGGTTTTTGCCCACCAATAGAAAGTAGGGTGGGCAAAATATTATGATCTAGAACTATGAAAAGAAGCCAACAGTTTTTGCCCACCCTACAACCTGGCAGATTTAGAGCTTTGGTAGGGGGTGAAAACCATACTAGACAACAAATACAGCCTTAGCATGGTTTTCTATACACCCATTCGGGACGCCCCAGGATGCTCACGTTTCCACTCGATTCACGAGGTTTTGTAGTACGACAAGAACATCGCAACGCAGTCTTGCATGATGCCATCTGCTTTCGGCTTCTCGCCGAGCAAGAACTCTGGCCAAAAGAAAAAGCTTTTGACCAAACCAAGCAGTTGATTGGCAGCATACTCAGGGTCGGCCTTCCTAAGCGCACCCGAGTCCATAGCCTCACTAATGAGCTTCGTCACAGGATAATCATGGGAAGCAGCTTTCGCAAAAAACGTACGAGAACGTTCTAAATCACGCAGGAACTCGGAAATCACAATCCGTTGCAATCCAATGGAATCGCTATTGGTAATGACGCCGATATATTTTTCCAAGGCCTCAATCAGTTGTTCTTCCAAACCACGAGACGGGTCGTATGATACCGGCGACATGACATTGCTTCGCGCCAGCATAATTTCGGAAACAACGTCAAACAGAGCCTCTTTTGTCTCAAAGTGATTGTATAGAGTGCGACTTGATACCCCTGCAAGCTTTGCAATTCGGGTGGTTTTGGCACCCAGAAAGCCCTGCGCCCGGAATTCCTCAATCGCTGCCTCAATAATGCTCTCTCTTTTTCGTTCAGTGAGTTTCACGTGGTTTCCTGCCTTAAAAAATAAAAAAGTAAAATTTACTGTTTACATTTTTGGAAGTTGGGGTTAAAGTAAAAAGTGTAGTTTACTTTTTCAGCCAAAACCAAGGAGACAACTATGACCTCAAGGGAAAAAGTTACCTTTAAAAGCAAGGGAATCACCCTCGTTGGAGTCCTGTACCTTCCGTCAGACTTTAATTCCACCAACAAGTACAATGCTATTGTAATGACCCCTCCTTTTCCCCAAGTCAAGGACCAGGTTTTATCCGTCTACGGTCCCAAGCTGGCGGAATCTGGATTTGTTGCCCTGGCTTTTGACTACAACACCAAGGGGGAGTCTGACTCCTACAGTGAAAAGTTTCGCGATGACGACGATTTTCCTCGGAAGTGGGAAGATTTACGCAACGCTATTTCGTTCCTCTGCAGTAAGCCATACGTTCAGACTGTATTTTCGCTGGGTTTCTGTGGCGGGGGTAACATTGCTTCGTCTGTTGTCATCACCGATTTACGTGTCAAAGCTTTTGCCTCGGTGAGTGGCATGATGGCGACGGACATGTTCCACTTTGCGGACATGGATATGTTCAAGCAAATGGTTAAAGGTGCCAACGATGCACGCCAGAAAATGTTTGAAACTGGCGAGCCCGTTTCGGCAGATTATTTCGGCTACGAGGATCCGGATTACTTGAAGAAAAACCCGAACGCTTCACCCGGCCAACTGGAAGGATATGACTACTACGGAACCAAACGTGGTGGTACCGAACGCTACCCGAACTATACAAATGTGCTCTTGTCAACGGTGAATGAAACCGCCGTTGTCAATCTTGGCGAGCAATATGCCGACAAGTTCATCCAGCCGTACTGTGCCATTGTGGGGTCAAAGGCAGAGACAGCAGTTTGCACTAAAGTGTTCTATGACAGGGTCACATCAGAGAAGGAGTTTCACGAGATCGATGGTGCAAGTCACGTTGATTTGTATGACAAGATGGAGTTTGTCCACCAGGTTGTCGATAAAGTTGTTGCCTTCTTCAACAAGCACAACGATGACTAGAGAAACGGTAGCGGCTCAATAAACCGCTCAAACAAGAGAGTTCAGTCCTGATCAATATTTTTTCCGACATCTTGTTCAATAATGTAAGTGTACTGAACAAGATGTGTCAATGAATGAACAAATTAAATATGTTCCTCCCCGAGTCGCTGCTACCAGGCTCGGGGTCAGTACCAGGACACTTGAAAGGTGGCGTGGACGTTGGCAAAATCCAAGGAATTAAAACCCCTGGAGGACTTTGAAGATACAATCTTGACTCAGTTGTCTCTATTTCAACAAAAAAAACAGATAGAGAACGTAGGGTGGGCAAAATATTATGATCTAGAACTATGAAAAGAAGCCAACAGTTTTTGCCCACCAAAAAAGTATCTAGAACCTAGGGTGGGCAAAATGTTAGGTTCTA
>NZ_JAAHHS010000609.1 GCF_010692395.1 Moorena sp. SIO3H5 | reverse complement strand
CCAAGTTCAAGACAGTCACGACCGCCACGCTAACATCGAAGTCAGCTATTTGCTGCAACGCATGGAAGCCTATCAAGGGTTAGCTATATTGACCTCCAATTTCCAAAGCGCCCTCGATAGTGCCTTTCAGCGCCGCATTCGCTTTGTGGTCGAGTTTCCGTTTCCCGGACCCGAAATCCGTACCCAAATTTGGCAGCGCATTTTTCCAGCCCAGACCCCAACCCAAGACTTAAATTACCAGAAACTGGGTCAACTCAATGTAGCTGGGGGAAATATTCGCAATATTGCCCTAAATGCCGCTTTTTTGGCCGCCGCCGCCAATGAACCCGTGAACATGGAACATATCTTTGAAGCGACAAAACGGGAATATCTTAAGTTGAAGAAAATGTTGACAAACCAAGAGATTGAAGGGTGGTTTTAGTGTAAGCATTCAGCGGTCAGCTATCAGCTCTCAGCTATCAGCTCTCAGCTCTCAGGCGTAGGGTGGGCAAATGCTTATCCTCTGACAACAATATCTCGAATCCTGTCAATTTGCCCACCCTACAAGCTACAAGCTGCGGGGTTTGGTGGGCAAATCCTGATCTTTGAGCTGACCATGTAATCTGGAATCCTGTCAATTTGCCCACCAAACAATAACTTAGCTAATAGCCGGAAAACTACCACCAGCGATGCAGCGCGGTCTTGGGGGTTTCCCCCATGAGCGACTGCATCAAGAAATAAAATGAATATCACTGAAGGTTTCGATCCACAAACGAGCACCACAATCAAGGGGATTATCCGGCTGATAAACAATCTTACAAGGACCAAGGATTTCGACTTCATTACCGTAGAGATTAGTGCCCTTTCGTTTTACTGAAATCACTGGCTTCCGGTCTTTGGGGCTTTTCTTCATATTCGAGCCAATGTGATTGCGATTGACATTAATCTTCGCTAAAGCGGTTGTACGACTAGTGCGCCATTTCCCCTTTGGTCCACGATTACCTTTAGTAATTTGTGGCAAATGGTTGAACAGAGGAATAATCCAGAATTTCCCGCTTTTATAGGCACCCCGGACGCGACCCTTCTCTAGGAGTTGGCGCAATCGTCGAGAAGAAATTCCTAATAGAGATGCGGCTTCAGTAGTTCCAACGCACTTGTTCATCAGTTGATCAGGTTTTAACTATTCCGATAATACTAGTTTAAGGGATAAAAGAGAAATTGGCAATTTATTTTTTTAGGGAACAGGGAATAGGGAACAGGGAATAGGGAGGAAAGTGTGGTAAAAGTGGTAAATATGGTAAGGGTGGATAGCAAGTTAAGTGCTGTGGTTTCCACTATTAGCGACTGCGTCAATATCGGAATAGTTAGGAAATCGGGAGTCGGGAATCGGGAATCGGGAATCGGGAATCGGGAATCGGGAATGCGATCGCTTTTAGCGGAAGCAAAGCTTCATCGCGTAGCGTGACCTGCATGTCAATCGCTTTTAGCGTGGCCTACGGCCAATCGCAGAGCGGCTCCAAGCTCCCATCGCACATAGTAAGTAGTTAATTAGTAACTTTATTTTTATATTAATGAATTATTAATACAGGATTTTTCCCCACTCCACTACTCCCTGTTCCCTGTTCCCGATTCCCGACTCCCTAAAAAATTTGTTACAAAAGTTTTTAAAAAATGTTATAATATAATATTTTTGTGTTATAATAAAATTACCGTGGGCGCTAAAGCGATGCAGCGCCGCCAAAGGGGGTTTCCCCCACTCGCGCTTTGCATCAAGAAACGTTCCACGGTAAGAGCCAGCCTACAGTTTCTCTAGGCTCTCAGGCTGGCTCTGGAGCCCCAGTTAAGGAGATACCTAATATTTTATGTCCTACTCTCAACGCCTATATCCATGGGCGCTCATTAAGCTATTGCCGAACATGCAGCGGGTGGTTGTTCGTCGTTTTCGGAACCGTTCTGACGCGGAAGGTCACTTGCAGGCTCTTAAACGGCTGATGCCTGAGGAAAAATTTATTATTATCTTCGATTTAGGAGACCCAATAGACGGCGAGTCTAATGACGTTGAATCTTAAGAAGTAGGAAGTTTAGGAAGTCTGAAAAGCCCAGCTCTTCACTAATCAAATTTTAGTTTGATCCCAGAAATAGTGGCGTTGCTGAATTAAGGAATGAATGCGCGATCATCTGGTTTTATTAAAGCCCCCTAAATCCCCCAATTCTGGGGGACTTTGATAGTTTTGTTCCCCCCAGAATTGGGGGGCTAGGGGGGCAAAACCATACGCATAATCAGCAACGCCGAAACAGCCCTGGATGTAACTCAATAATTCGTCTTGATTCGGTCAATTGTATTGTATGGCAAAACGTGCAGATATTGGTAGCAAACGCTTAATTAGTCTCGCTCCTAATGCTTGGGTGCAATGGGTAACCGGTAATCCCCAAGTGCGGGCATCTCAGTTACTTGATGCTGAGTTTCAATGGATTAGTCGCGAAAGTGATGTGATTCTCAAAGCGTCTAGTCCTGAACATCAAGAATTTCTGATTCTCAATGAATTACAACTACGGTATGACCAGAACATGCCTCAGCGAATGCGCAATTATGTCGCTTTAGCTGAGGAAAAATACAACCTATCCGCTTATCCGGTATTAATTAACATCTTGCCGCCCCCAAGCACGGTCACAATCGTTGACTGCTACGACAAGGAATTCATGGGATTAAAAGCCCGTCAAGATTATCGGGTAATTAATCTCTGGGAAGTAGATGCTGAATTAGTATTAGAACAACCTTTGCCTCCCCTATTTCCATTTGTACCTATTTTAAAAGGAGGTGGTAGCGAATCAAAATTGCGGTCAGCGGTGCAGGCTTTACGAGCGGATCAAACCTTAAATCAACTAGAACCGTTGTTAGCTTTCTTTGCTAGTTTTGTGTTAGAGATACCCTTAATTCAACAAATCATGAGGTGGGATATGACAGTATTACGAGAATCACCCTGGTATCAAGAGATTTTACAAGAGGGTGTGGCTCAAGGCATTGAACAAGGCATCCAACAAGAACGTCGAGGCAGTTTAGAGCGCATCCTTAAACTGCGATTTTCCGAGATTCCTGTCGAAATATCCGTCAGAATTCAAGCCTTAACTCTTGAACAATTAGAAGAGTTGATGGCCACAGCATTAACCGTTAACTCCCTAGATGAGTTTAGTGAACATTTGCCCAATTAATTAAATAAGGCCACAACCCACTTCGACCGTGGGGTGGGTTTTCCTATTGATTTTACAACTCCGATG
>NZ_JAAHHS010000608.1 GCF_010692395.1 Moorena sp. SIO3H5 | reverse complement strand
TGGGCTATAATGGGACATTACTAAGGACGTTTCAGGGGCATAATGACCGCATTTACAAAGTTGCCATCAGCCCAGATGGTCAAACCATTGCGTCCGCGTCAGGGGATAAAACCGTTAGACTCTGGGGTACTGATGGCACTTTACTAAACACTCTTCAGGGCCATAGCGATCGCGTTTACAACGTTGCTATCAGCCCAGATGGTAAAACCATTGCGTCCGCGAGTTGGGACGCAACCGTTAAGCAGTGGAGTTGGGAAGGCACATTACTCACTACCCTACGAGGGCATCAAGATTTAGTATACGGTGTGGCCATTAGCCGAGACGGAAAAACTATTGCATCCGCGAGTTGGGATGGAACGGTTAGGCTCTGGAAACCCGATGGCATCATCCTCACCAGGCTCAGGGGGCATAGTGATTTAGTTTGGGCAGTGGCCATTAGCCGAGACGGAAAAACCATTGCATCCGCGAGTTGGGATCAGACCGTGAAACTGTGGAATAAAGACGGTAGTCTACAAACAACCCTGAGTGGCCATAGCGCTAGAGTTTTGGGAATAGCCATTAGCCCAGATGGTGAGATGATTGCCTCCGCTAGTGCCGATAACACCATCAAACTCTGGAACAGAAACGGTAGCTTGCTCAAAACCTTAACAAATCATAGCAGCGCTGTTTTAGCAGTAGTCTTCAGCTCCGACGGTGAGATGATGGCTTCCGCTAGTGCCGATAAAACCATTAAGCTGTGGAAACGGGACGGAACTTTAATTACTACCCTCAACGGCCATAGCGATCGCATTTATGGACTAGCCTTCAAGAAAGACGGGACTTTAATTGCTTCCGGCAGTTGGGATAAAACTGTCAAGCTTTGGCAGCCAGACGGAACCTTGATTACTACCCTGAAAGGACACCATGACCGAGTTTACAGCGTTGCCATCAGTCCCGACGGTGAAACCATTGCGTCTGCGAGTTGGGACAGAACTATTAAACTCTGGAAGCGGGATGGAACCTTGATTACTACCCTCAACGGTCATCAAGCAGGGGTATTAGCAGTAGTTTTTAGCCCTGACGGTAACAGAATTGCTAGCGCTAGTTATGACAAAACCGTCAAACTCTGGAAGCAGGATGGAACCCTTTTAACTACCCTGAAAGGACATAGCGATGGCGTCTTAGCAGTAGTTTTCAGCCCCGATGGTGAAATGCTCGCCTCCGCCAGTGGAGACAACACTGTTATTGTATGGAATTTAGATCAAGTCCTGGATTTAGACCAGTTACTAATCTATGGTTGCAATTGGATAAAAGATTATTTGAACACCAACTCAGAGGTTAATGATGTTTGTCACCCTTAACTTAGACAATGTGGATTTTACCGATCAGCAATTTGAGCACCTTTGTCAAGTAAATCCAGAATTCCAGATAGAGCGCACTGCTAAGGGAGAATTAATTATCATGCCACCAGTAGGAGGAATTAGTGGAAATCAAGAAGCAGATTTGATTACTGAACTAACCATTTGGAACCGTCAAACTAACATGGGAAAAGTTTTCAGTTCCTCCACCATGTTTAAACTACCTAACGGCGGAGATAGATCCCCTGATGCAGCTTGGGTAATGTTAGACCGTTGGCAAGCCCTCACTCCAGAACAACAGCAAAAGTTTCCCCCGATTTGCCCTGATTTTGTGATTGAATTGCGTTCACGGACAGATACACTTAAGTCTCTACAAGATAAGATGCAAGAATACCTCAACAGTGGCTTACAACTAGGTTGGTTAATTAACCCTCAGAATCAGCAAGTAGAAATATACCGTCCCAATCAACCAGTAGAAATAGTCGGATTTCTAGTTAGTTTATCTGGAGAAGACGTATTGCCTGGATTTGTTTTAACAGTACCTATTTGAATTAAGAATTGGGAATTAAGAATTAAGAATTGGGAATTGGGAATTCTACATTCTACATTCTGCATCCCAACCTTAAACCTTCAACCTCCCAACCTTAAACCTTCAACCTCCCAACCTTAAACCTTCAACCTCCCAACCTTAAACCTTAAACCTCCCAACCTTCAACCTTGAACATCCCAACCTTAAACCTTAAACCTCCCAACCTTAAACCTTCAACCTCATAACCTTCAACATCCCAACCTTAAACCTCCCAACTTTCAACCCCAAAAAAAATAGCCGCAGAAATACTTTCCACGGCTATAAATTATCTTTATGACTCAACTTTGTAAACCAAACCAGACAACATAATCCGATATGATTAGACCGTAAGCATTCAGCTATTAGCTATTACCCAAAGGCCAAAGGCTGTTCGCGTAGCGTGGCCAAAGGCCTTCCGCTGTTCGCGTAGCGTGGCCAAAGGCCTTCCGCTGACCGCTGATGGCTGACATCAGACCTGATTTTTTTGCCAGGGGGGTAAAACCCCCTGTCGATTAGTTTAACCGATAATTAAATACTTCGTCATCATTGTAATGAATTCCCCCGGGATGCCAGTGGGCTGAAGGGGGCTCCACTCCGAGATTTCCGCGTAACGCAGTGCATAAAGGGTATGCATGGTATTGAGTATTGCCTTACGTGACCCTTTCAAAATGTGCTTAACGGGGTATTTTTTTTGGGAAGGTTCCTGAGGAGTATTATCGGGAGTAGTCTCTTCAGGATTGTTGTTTTTGTTTGGTACAAAGTCTTCAGTCATAATTAAACTCGTGTTTGAGATTTATAACTATAATCATAACGATTATAAATTTAGTTGTCAAGGAGTTTTATAATTTTTTTGTGAGGGGGTATTGAAGAAAAATGTACGGAAATGAAATTCATAATTAAGAATGTAGAATTAAGAATGTAGTCGTAGGGTGGGCATTGCCGATAACGATCATGATTTAACCGCGATTAATCAAATGGGCAATGCCCACCAATACCCAATCATAATCGGGAATCGGGAATCGGGAATAGAATTAAAAATGTAGTCGTAGGGTGGGCATTGCCGATAACAATCATGATTTAACCGCGATTAATCAAATGGGTAATGCCCACCAATACCCAATCATAATCGGGAATAGAATAAAAATGTTAGCGATCGCATAAGCGCGGAAGCTGAGGCCTTTGGCCACGCTTCGCGAACGCTTCCGGAGCGTAGCATTTATTTAAGAGAATCGCTTTTTGTTTGAAAGGGAATAGGAAATAGGTAACAGGGAAAAAACAGAAGCGTTGTCCTGACTTGTTCGGAAAAATGCTACTCAAATAAAAATAAGTTTTTATTTGAGTAGAGCACCTTCGGGTACTAAACTACCGATATGATGGTGTTAACCACAAGTTTTTAGCTAGAACAAGCCGCAATGGTTGATTGA
>NZ_JAAHHS010000607.1 GCF_010692395.1 Moorena sp. SIO3H5 | reverse complement strand
ACGTGTTCTCTTCCGTTTTCTTGATTTTTAGTTACCCATTCTTCCGCATGGCGGCGAATATCTTTTGGGCTACTTTCACCATCTTTTACCAGTTTTTGTTGAGCATTCACATCCCCAATAGGAATCGTCATCAACTCAAACAGTCGTTTGGCAGCTGGATTGGCTGCTAAAAATTTCTTGTTTGCCATCACCCGAATTTTATCGACAGCAAAACCGACATTTTTTCCGTCAACAGTAGTATCTTTTTCTGTTATATTTTCCTGTTCTTTAGGGAGTGAAAGAAAAGGAACTTCTAATCTAATGGTATCTTCTCCTGGCTTTAATACTGTCACTGACCAGTGGGGAATATAGCTATAAAATAAAATCGGTTTTCCTTGTTTATAGCGACCCAATGTAGCTGCAAAGAGAACATCATAGTTGCCTTGGTCATGTTCAACGGTATCGCGCAACTTGTAAGCATCGAGCTGATGTTCAATTACTAACTCACAGCCCCAACCTGGATTACAACCAGTTAAGTTAGCTTTGCCATCCCCATCAGAGTCAAACAGTTTGGCAATCTTGGGGTCTTTTAGTTGTTCCAAATTAGTGATTTTGTATTGGTCAGCAGTTTTTTTATCAATCTGATAGCTTTGCAAAGCATCAGCATGAATTACTCCCACCTTTTCTAATTTTTGGTCACCACCGTTTTCTAAAAAGAATTTTTTGTGTACATTTTCCCAATGAATACTGTAGAAATCTATGTCTCCATTACTAACAGAAATGTGTGCCAGGGGAATACTAAGTTGTTTGACTGCTGCCGGTTTATAACCCACCTTTGCCAAACCAATATTGATGATTTCGGAAACAAATAAGCCATTGGTGGAAAAGGAGGATGCAGAACTGATCTTGACTCCTTTACCTGCTGTGGATTGACTCCCATTTGGGGTCTGTGCTTCACAGGCGATTAAACTGAGGGATAAAGCTGCTGCTAAGATAGTGCAAATAAATTTATTGGTTTTGCTGATGGTCATTTCTTGGATTCTATTCGATCAGGTGCTATCGGGATGTTACAGCTAGATTTTGCCTGAAATTCTCGTAAGGCGCAATCCCGACTACTGACCATAGGGTGGAATGGGCATCTTGGTGGAATGGGCATCTTGGTAGAATGAGCAAAATGCCTGTTTCTTAGATTTTCCGGGCAGGATGCCCACTCTACTGCTATTGATTCTTTTGGGCGGGCAGGATGCCCACTCTACGGCGTTGCTGAATTAAGGAATGAATGCGCGATCATCTGGTTTTATTAAAGCCCAGAATTGGGGGGCTAGGGGGGCGAAACCATACCCAGAATCAGCAACGCCACTGTGGTCAGTCCGCACGAGCCGGTCATCACAATGCCAAAACGACCCATCGCTAAAACCACTGCTTGAGGTTTACTCAGATGGGGCATTTTTTTAGTCACTATCCAAGAGCCTTTTTGGTACTCTTGATTCTTCTTCATGGCTGTGTTCTCCCTATTTCTAGATAACCTTGGTTGTGATAACGACCTATATCTCCTGTTTGGAATAGTTTACCTAATTCGGGATGTTCAATAAATTTCTGTGATGTCTGTTGCTGTTGATGCAGATAACCTCTGGCTAAACTGGAACCTCCAATATAGATTTCTCCTGGTACTCCTGTGGGGACAGGGTCTTGGTGTTGGTCTAATACATAAACTGATAACCGACCAGGGTTGCCTACAGGTACATTTTCTCTGGGAGGTTCTTCTAACCATTGCCAGTGGGTAACTTCTCCTCCTGCTTCTGGGAGACTGTAGAAGTTGTGTAATGAAACTGGGTAGCTTTGGAGAAATTTGTTGGCTATTTCTGTTGATAGGGTTTCTCCACTGCTCAGGAGCGTGCGCCAACTGTTCAAAGATGCTGCCTCGTTAGTTGTATTTAACCAGCTAGGTAGTTCTGATGGGTACAGGTGAATTATGGTTACTTTGTGCTGGCTGATTAATTTCTGTAATTCTTTTGGCTCGTCATTTGCAGCTATAACTACACTACCACCACTGATTAGAGGTAAACCTATTTCTAAAAGAGCTACATCTTGAGTCAGAGATGTTTTATGCACTAGAATATCTTGATTAGTTATCTTCAAGGTTTCTTGTAGACATTGTAAACGTTGAGCTACAGCCTGATGTTCTACTAACGTTTCATTGAAGATATAGGCAAGATTGGTAGCTGTTGTTGCTGTATTTGGGTTGTCTATATTCGGTTTAGCTATTGATTCCCACTCAGTATCTAGACACAGAATTTAAGCATTGGAGTTAGGAATTTCTGATTTCAGGTCGTTTAGAGTTAATATTACTGAAATTGATTGCAAATCTTGTGATTTGTCGGTTGGATCTATTGCTACATAAGCTCCTCCTGCTTTGAGTATGGCTAATAAACCTACTACCATCTCTACCGAACGCTCTACACATATTCCCACTAGGGTTTCTGGAACTACTCCCAAATTTTGCAAATAATGTGCTAGTTGATTGGCTTTGCTATTTAATTGGGAGTAAGTCAGCTTTTGTTGTTCAAATACTACTGCTACTGCATCTGGAGTTTTCTCTACCTGTTCCTCAAATAACTGATGGATACATTTGTCAGTTGGGTAATCTGTTTTTGTATCATTCCATCCTACATTCCGCACGACAAAATGTAGTACATAAAGAGGAAAAACTTGAGTAAGTATTTAGACTTATAGTATGGGGTAGGAGGCGATCGCAAATCCACCCTAAATTTTTCTGGAGTGATATAGCAATCCTAAATAGGTCGTGGCAATTTTAAAAACTGTGATTCTTGCTATACATGCGTTTCAAGCTTATAACCTGTCACAACTCAAATAGGATTGCTATATAGGCTCAAAAGCCTATCTGAAAAGCTTTTTAATTGGCTTTACGCCATTATCACTGAGAGTTTCACTCCATGAATCATGTGGAAGCGTACCGAGCAGATGTGAGTCTTTCACAATCTTGAGACAACCATTTTCTCTGGTAGATTCATCAATAGCAATAAAGACAGCACTTGCCTCTGGAAGGGAGCAAGCAAATTATTTCCAATAATATAGGACATATAGAAGTATACCGCCTAGCAATCGCTAACCATGCCTCAACCCTATAGCTATGATTTCCGAAAAAAGTGATAGAAGCTCTAGATACTGGAGTTTAGTCTAAACTCCAGTTCTAACTGTCTAGACTCCCGGTTCGCCCATTTTTTCGGGAGTTATAAGAAAGGCTACTCAGGAGTAAAAGATTGACCATCAAGTTGAGTATAAATAGTAGTTGAAAACCCAAGTAGAACAAGAAGACGCTGCTGTAAAGG
>NZ_JAAHHS010000606.1 GCF_010692395.1 Moorena sp. SIO3H5 | reverse complement strand
ATAGTAGCCATCAATGCGCTTATCAAGAGAGGCAAGATGTTGGGCAGTCTCGAGATTGCGCTCAAAGAGCGCTTGATGGCTGAGTCGAAAAGATTGCTCTACCAGAGCCCCCATACGCAAAACATCTTGTGCCAAACGCTTCAGAGAGCGCTGGAAGTGGGAACGCTCAGAAATGTTGCTCACAGAACTAGTATGAGAAGATGATAAACTCACCATAAAATCAGATTGTTAAGGGAAGACTGGAAGCTCCTGTCCTGTACATTTATGCATGGGGAGCAAAGCTTTCCGGTAACATAAATAACTGCCCAACAGCACATCAAGATTAGATGCGTTCGCGAAGCGTGGCCTACGGCCAATCGCGTTTAGCCATCCTTCCGGTGAACAAATTAGCAGACAGTATTTAGATGAAGGGTTTAGGGGTTACAGGTTAGCTGGTTACAGGTTAGCTGGTTACAGGTGACGCGGTTATTAAACCTTGAAGCTACCCTACTCGAACGCCAAGGGTCAACAACCTTGAAGCTACCCTACTCGAACGCCAAAGGCCAAAAACCTTGGCCAAAAGGCCACGCTACGGGAATAACCAAACAACTTTGAACCTTTAACCTTTAACCTTTAACCTTTAACCAAACAACCTACCAGGGCAAGCAGGATAAGACACTATAACACTTAGTAATAGCAAATTTAATCAACCTTTGGTGGTATCTGGAAGTGCAATTTCTATACAGGCACCACCTGTTTCCCAGTGATTGGTGGCTAGGATAGAGCCACCGTGAGCTTCAATAATTTGCTGCACAATGGATAGTCCTAGACCACTGCCGCCACGCACAGGTAATGGTTCTCCATTACTGTAATTACTCTGGTCTCTAGCCCTTGACTGATCTCCCCGGTAAAGTCGCTCAAAGACACGGGGTAAATCTGACTCGGCAAAACCATCTCCTGCGTCGATCACCTTAATTTGAATCCAAGTATCGCAAACAGCCGCCTTCTGGGAAGATATAGCATTCACCTCAACTCTAATGGCAGTCTGAGGTGGGCTGTGTTTAATACTGTTGTCAAATAAATTGAGAAATACCTGAGTCAGGCGAGAGGGATCAGCTTGCAGATACAATTGATCGGGTCCATGATAGGCAAGAGTTAAGTCTTTCTGTTGGGCTAGGAGTTCTAGGGTTTGCCAGACCCTAAAAATTAAACTCTTTAGTTCTATGGATTGACAGTTAAGATGTAGGGTTGGGTCTTGCTCGAGTTTACTAATTTCCAGCCAATCTTCCACAAGCTGAATCAGCCGTTTGACTTCTGCCAGCATTTTCTCGATCCACCGGCTTTCCTGAGGCTCCAGACGGCTCTGTAACGTTTCCGCCACTAAACTAATCGAGGTTAAGGGGGTTCTGAGTTCGTGGGCTAAATCCCCAAACCACTGGTTGCGAGACTCAGCCAGTTCTACCAAAGGTTGTTGGTTTTCTAGAAACACACCAACTTGTTTCTGGGGTAAGGGCCAACTGGAAGCTCTTAGATAAAGCGATCGCATTTCACCCATGGCCTCCCCATTTAAGCAACTGGGGTGAAATACCCATTCACAGATCCCAGGTTGCTGCTGGTGACGGGTAGTTTCAATCAGCTGATCTAATTCGTAGGAACGCACCCACTCCAGGAATAAGCGGATTTCTCCTGACTCCCAATCATGAATATGTAATAACTGACGTGCTTGCTGGTTGCACGAGAGTAACTGGTTTTCTTCATCTACCAGAAAATAACCTAAGGGGGCTAGCTGAAGTAATTCCTGCCAAGTTTGGAGTTCCTGCTCCATCACTTCTCGTTGGTGATTGGCTCTTGCGATCGCTTGCCGCAAACGAGAAACTGCTGACAATGAGTTGCTGGTAGCATCCGCTTGTAGTGTTCCCAACATTTGCTGTAGCCGTCGTTTGAGTTGGTGCTGCTGCCACAGCCACAGCCCAATTCCCAAAGCCAGACCTAGTAAAAATGCTAGGAGGATCATAATTAAAAAAATATGAAGTATTAAGGACTTCGTACTTTATACTACTTTATCCTTTATCTATTCTTCATATTTCATTGATTAATTATCCTTGATTCTTGATATTTTATGTATCCTTTATCTCTCTTTCATTATTTATCCAAAGCGATAACCAAAACCCCGTACAGTGATCAGGTATTCTGGTTTACTCGGGTCTTCTTCTAATTTTTCCCGTAACCAGCGAATATGAACATCCACTGTTTTAGTATCTCCCACAAAATCCATTCCCCATACTTGATCAATTAATTGCTCCCGAGACCAAACTCGGCGGGGATTATTAATAAATAACTCCAAAAGTCGAAACTCCTTGGGGGATAAATTAACGTCTTCTCCCCGAACCGTCACCCGACACTCTTGGGGGTACAGCTTGATCTCTCGGAATTGCTGCACTGGTGTTGGAGTCATACCATTCAAGTGTTGGCGACGAAATAAGGCTCGGCAACGAGCAATCAACTCCCGCATACTGAACGGTTTAGTGAGGTAGTCGTCTGCACCAACTTCCAAACCTAAAACCCGATCGGTTTCACTAGCTTTGGCACTGAGAATCATGATCGGAATGGGATTTCCTCGATAACGTAGCAACCGACACAGATCTAAACCATTAACCTGAGGTAGCATTAGGTCTAATATGAGCAAATCCACAGAGTAACCAGTGTGATCGCTATCCTGAAGCATAGTCAACGCTGTAGCGCCGTCCGAAGCAGTTAAAACCTCGTAACCTTCTTCTTCCAGGGCTAGGACGATCATTTCTCGGATTAGTTCTTCGTCTTCCACCACTAAGACTTGTTTAGCCTGGGTCAGTTCTGAACCGGAAGCACTGTGGGGTATGTCGAGAGCAAGCATAAAGTAAGAAAAGTTGGTAACTGAGGTTACACGTCAAGATATACAAGCAGTACCACGCATATGTCAATCAGAAGATTGACTTAATCATCAATTAACCTTATTTTTACCAATATATTATCTGGCTGCGGATAGATTATGGAGCTATTTTGCCTAATTAAGATAAAGTCCCATCCCTCCCTTTAATAAGCAGGGTTAGGGGCAATCCATAGGCATTAAAGCCAAGCAAAACGTCTGCACCTAATTAGAAATGAGCAGTTGGGCAGATGACACAACAACTAACCCTCTAAAATTAACCATGCTGTTACACTTGAGTACTTGGACAGAAATAGAAGCTTACCTAAAGCAATCACCAGGGATTTTCTGCCCATTTGTTCCACGGAAACACCAGGACCCACTTGGTTGATTTGCCACGACGGCATAATGTCCGAAACCATTGGAAAAGGGTTGTCCGAGGCCACCAATGCCCT
>NZ_JAAHHS010000605.1 GCF_010692395.1 Moorena sp. SIO3H5 | reverse complement strand
CCAACAAGGTTAATTTTAAGAATATTGCTGAGTCCTGATTCCTGAGTCCTGAGTCGGAGAATCCGTCAGTAGTAACTGTCACTGTTCAGGATTTAAATAGACTTGCTATAGGCTAATAGAATCTAGGGTAATGGTATTAGGCTAATGGTTTTAGCCTAATACCGAGAATTTTCACTTCACCCAAACAGTTTTGATGTTTACGAACTCATGTATCCCTTGAATGCTTAGTTCTCGCCCATACCCAGAACGTTTGATCCCACCGAAGGGTAAACGGGGGTCGGATTTGACTAAGCCATTGATAAATACTGCTCCAGCTTCAAGTTCATCAATCAGCCTAGGCATTTGCTCCTCATTGGTTGTCCAGGCACTAGCCCCTAATCCAAATACTGTGGAATTGGCAAGCTTAATAGCAGCATCAATATCCGGAACTCTAAACAATAGGGCAACAGGGCCAAAAAATTCTTCGTTATCGGCTGGAGTGCCTGGTGGGAAGTCAGTTAGAATCGTGGGGGGATAGAAGTTACCAGCGCGATCGCTTAAAGGATGGCCACCGATAAGAACCTTTGCCCCTTGTTCAATGCAGGCTTGCACCTGTTGGTCTAAGTCTCTAAGAATACCAGGGGTTGCCAACGGACCAATATCCGTATCTTCCGCCATGGGATCTCCCACTTTCAGGGCTTGGAATTTTTCCAGTAGGCGTTGCTGAAATTCATCGGCTACTGCGTCCACCACAATAAACCGTTTCGCTGCAATACACGATTGACCGTTATTGAGCATCCTAGCAGTCACACCGCTGGTAGCTGCTGCTTCTAAATCGGCACTGTCTAGGACAATAAACGGGTCACTTCCCCCTAGTTCCAGGACAGTTTTCTTGATTTGTGTGCCAGCCGCAGCGGCTAAAGCAGCTCCTGCTAGCTCACTACCAGTTAGGGTGGCAGCTTTTACCCGTGGATCCTGAATTACTGGCTCTACTTGGTTAGCACCAATCAGTAAGGTCTGAAACACCCCTTCCGGAAATCCTGCTTCAGCAAAGATTTGCTCAATGGCTAAGGCGCATTGAGGCACATTAGAGGCATGTTTGAGCAACCCCACATTTCCCGCCATCAATGCTGGAGCAGCAAAACGGAAGACTTGCCAAAATGGAAAATTCCAGGGCATGACTGCTAGAATTACTCCTAGAGGTTGGTAGCGCACAAAGCTTTGGGTGGCATCGGTAGAGGCTGGGACATCTGCCAGGAATTCAGCTGCGTGTTCAGCGTAGTACCGACAAACCAAACCACATTTTTGCGCTTCTGCGATCGCACTTTTGAGGGGTTTTCCCATCTCCGTGGTCATCAGCTCGCCGAATTTGACTCGATCCCGCTCTACTATCTCCGCCGCTGCGTTCAGCCAATCTGCTCTTTGCTCCATTGATGTTTCGCAGTATTGCTCAAACGCCTCTTGGGCAACTGCTAGCTTGGTCGCAATCGAGGACGGACTCTCTGGCTCAAAGGTTTTGATGGTTTCCCCGGTTGCTGGGTTAACTGTAGCGATCCCCATGGCTTCCTCCTCCCCCCAATGGGGATAGTACTTCCAATTCTTTGATTATAACTAATTATTTAGACTCTGACTTATTTATGCCAAAATGGCTTAATAGTTTGATATACTTTTAAAAAGCCTCAACCCATTGCCGAGGGAAACTACCAGTAAAGCAAGTGTTCACCTAATATCAAGTTTTCTCCTACTACCACGAAATTTATATCACCAGTTTTAAAAACAGTTATCAACCCAATTATAGGGATTAGGGGTTAGGGATTATAGCTTAGGGTAATGCTGTCAGGTATTAGGTATTAGTTAAAACAGGGGCATTTGATAACCTACTTGCTAAAAGAGGCGCGCTTCATAGGCTTGTCATAATACCCTTACCCATTAAACGTAGATTCTATAACATTAAATTAGTAGTTTGATAATTTAGTCGATTATACTTGTCTGAGATAAGAACTAATGACGAGAGCTAGATTGTGCCATATTTAATTGCTAAATCAGAGCCGAATAACCAAGAAAGTTATAAATTGAGCAGTGGAGCCAATACCATAGGACGGGAAATAAATAATAGTATTACCGTAATTCATAAAAGTCTTTCCCGCCATCATGCTCAGGTGACAATCACGAATAATCGGGTTATCCTAAAAGACTTAGGTAGCCTAAATCATACGTTTGTTAATGACGCCAAAATTGACCAGTGTGAACTCAAAGACGGAGACTTAATACGTCTGGGCAGTGTAATCTTTGAATTTGTGAGTGATGATGACAGAATTACCCCAAATATTCTCAAAGATAATGATTCAAACTTTTCGATTGTCAGCCGGTTATCTCCAGAAAAAACCCGTGTAGAAATTCAGGAATTACTGCACCATGACAGTTTAGCTTATCAAGGCTCAGCCCTGAAGCTGCGAGAGAAAGAGACAGGTCAACGCTCAGTAGACAAGTTAAAAATATTATTGGAGGTGAGTAAGCAACTTTCCTCTCCCGATGAGCCTGATCACTTGTTGAGAAAAATTCTTGACCTGCTGTTCGAGATTATGAATGTAGACCGGGCAATCATCCTCATGGTTAATCAAGAAACGGGAATGCTAGAGGAAAAAGCTGTCAACTCCCGAACAGGCATACCCACCCATGAGCGATTTTATAGCAAACGAATCACCAATTTCGTACACCAGAAGGGGGATGGGGTTTTAATTGCTGATGCTGCCATTGACCAACGATTCAGCAATTCCCAGTCAGTGCTCCAGCAAGAAATCCATGCCTCCATGTGCGTACCCCTAAAACCAAGAGAGGAAGTGATTGGGGTATTGTATGCGGATAATCTCTCTAGAGCCAATATTTATTCTCAAGAAGACTTGGAGTTTTTGACGGCTCTGGCGAACCAAGCTGCGATCGCAATTGACAATGCTCAACTTTACCAGAAGATGCAGGAAGAAGCAGTAATGCGGAGTAAATTTGAGCTTTTCTTTCCGGAAGCTGTGAGTAAAAAGCTCAAGGAAGAAGGCCACTTAGAAATTATAGATACCGAAGTAACCGCCCTGTTTGCCGACATCAGTAAATTTACCGAAATGTCCTCTCAGATGAAGCCACGCCAAGTGATTGAGATGCTCAATGAGTACTTCCAGGTGATGGTAGAGGATATTGTGTTTGAATACGAAGGCACTTTAGAAAAATATATTGGGGATGCCTTACTGGCTGTTTGGGGAGCCCCCTATTGCCAACCAGACGATGCTGACCGAGCCGTTCAAGCTGCGATCGCAATGCAACGAGCAGTTATTCACCTAAATCAGGATTGGTTCAAGCGGCGCAATTTAGAGATTCAAATCCACATTGGACTCAATACGGGGAAAGTAA
>NZ_JAAHHS010000604.1 GCF_010692395.1 Moorena sp. SIO3H5 | reverse complement strand
TTTGTGTAGGAACTCAGCTCTAGGTGAAACCGCCAGCCCAGATATATCGCCCCGGTTGGACTCGTTTCCAGCCTTTAGATTCACATCCTTTAGTTAAAGTGTTACTAATGGATTTACGGGCTACATTTTTCTTCTTAGGATCCAAACCATTAGGATAAAGCACGTCCAAAACATCTGCGGCACTCATGATCTGTGGATAGTGTTCTCTTAACACAGAAGCCACTAGCTCATATAAGGTCATATACTTTAATTGCTCTAACTTAGGTAGCGGAGAAGGCCGACGAACTTTGCTCTTGGCAGACTTTCTCTGAGATTTATTGGTAGAAACTAAATCGGGCAAATCTTCAGCAGAAAAGGTGTAGCAATCTGGAGAGTCAGGGTCAGAGTGCCATAACCCCTGGCTCTCTCCTTTCAGCAAGATGGATTTGACCAGAGAAGTTTTCGAGGCAATATCCTCTTTGCCCAACTCTCCAAACAGCTCCCTGATCAGGTAATCAACGTGGAGGATCGATCCCCTGTGAGTTTCCAGGAGTCGGTCAATGGCTTCTGTAATCTTCTGCTCCTGGTAATCGAGTTGTTGTTTGAGTCCTAATGGTGACTCATCTAATTCAGTTTCAGTGGAGAAGTCTGCGGGCAATTCAGCTACTGACGTGGTGAGGTAGTATTTTTCCTGCTGGTTGTGGTTGCGATTTCCAGGAGGGAGGAACTTGTTGGAATTGTTTTCTGGTAGAGCTAATGCATTGGTATTTAGCAAAGCTTTAGCATGGTTAAGCTGTTCTCTTGCAACTGTGGCAGCTTGTTCATGATACTCCACCATTTGTCGGTAGTAATCAACCAAATCTGCTAGCATGTTTTGACTTTGCGATGGTAGCGATGGCTGTGATGGAACATAAGACATCTACTTTTTTCCCCCAGATTCGTTAGCGTATTGATAGCGAAGGCACTTTCTGGCTACTCCTTTGCAGCGATTTCCATACTTGGGACAACAGGTAGCATAAGTCTCCCTCTCTGCAGGCGAATTGCAGTAGTGGCAAATGAACTTGTAAACCCGTGTATGGATAGTACGCCTGTGGGCTCTTACTTTGTATTCTCGAACAAAAACTTCTTTACTGGGCATGATTGTTTATATAATTTACTCCTTAAAGATTAGCAATGGGTTCCTAATAAGTGAAAGGAAGCGAATTAACACTGGTTGTGTGTTCTTTTTGAACTCTCGGGCAGCGTCAAGCACGGAGGATTCTACCCAGAAGGCGATCGCGGATGAAACTGGAAGCCTCAACCATAATCTTCGATTTAGTTGTTGGTACTTCACATAACTCCCATAGCAAGGGGAGTAGGAGTAATACCTTTGACTCCAATTTGATCTAACATCCTCACACAATAACTGCAAGCTTTACAATAGGGAACTCCTGCCAGATTCCTCTGGAAAAACGGCAGCTGATGGCATCGATTCTGATTGGCTCTGTGACCCAATGGTCACAACACTTCGATTGGGAGCACTCACATCTGTCCATACCAAGTCATTTCCCCTAAGTAGAAGGTCATGGTCGATAAGCTAAATGCGCGCTCGGTGTCTAGTGATAGACTATTCCATATAAGCGTCTAGGTTTGACCTTAAGCAGTGTGCCATTCTCCTAGCATTACCGAAAACCGCTGAGCCAATCACCCAACAATCCGATGTGGCATCCCTTTTCAAGAAAGGGTATCAGAATCGGCTCTTCCTCTGGCTCCCCCATCCGAAGTTCCTAACGCCCGCATATAACCCCCTTCGCTTTTGCATCCTACTGCGCACCGGATCCGCGCTTCACGTCTATGGGTCGCAAGCGGTTTATCAAAAAACTGCTATTGTTCATCCCTAACAATTACAACCAGATTAACAACTCACAATTACTATTGACCAATCCCAAGAATGGATTAGATTGTAAACCACTAACTTATCTCAAATTACCCTACCTATTAGGATAAGCAAACTGATTAAAATTGAGAAAATATTACTAGTCAGCTATCAGTTAACACAGTGGGTTTGCTTAAACAACCCTTATTCTAAAAAGATAACCGCTCCACGAAATGCTGGTCACCCAAACGTTACGCATACAAAAAATATGGAGCAAAATTATATAAATCCCAAGCAATTATACTACACAAAAAATATAATGACTTTAATTAATTTTATATATTAAAAGCTTTTTTTATGTATTTATATTCTATTAATTTACAAATATTATTTTTTAATTAACGTCGTTTTTATGGTAGATAAGAGATTAAAAAGAGTTTTATCTATTTTTTAGATAAACGCTTTATTTTTTGTTTAAATAATTGGTAAATTGAATTGATATTATTTTTTTTATTGGCGTCTATTTTTGGCTTCTGAAATTTATTTTTTTCGAGTTTTATTACCAATTCTAAAGCTTCTTTATTTTGGTTTATTTCTTCTAGAACTATTTTTCGTTCCTGTTCAGGATCTGTTATTACTGCTTGATCCTCTTTTCTTAACTTAAGTTGTTTAATATTGTTATACAAGGGGATAGGGTTAATCCCATATACCATTAGGATTTGAATATTTTTTCTGGCGGCCATGAATTTTTTGCTAGCCGCTACTATTCCTCTACTTAGACAAAAGGAAGCTATGGAAAAAATTATGGCTACAACAAAAGCAATAACGGGTATTAACTGATCTACTGCTCCGGCTTCGTTGCTGACTAATACGGCTTGGAAATTCAAAAATATATCTCCTAATAGTAGCAGCCAGATTATAGATAATCCATTAGTTAATGGTAAAGGTATCTTAATTTTTTTGCTAAGAATTCCAGACCCATCTACTATAGAGGTTATGGGTAAAGCACCTGTTACCAATAAACTGAGTAAATTCTTAGTCTCAATCCCAAATATTTGATCACCTTTGGACAGAGCAAGTCTTTCCCCAAAGGAGTAATCTAATAGAGCAAACTGTCCAAAACTAGAAATGATTAACAGTGCTAAAAATATCAAAATTATTAGGACTTGAAGTCTTTTTTCTCGGCGATACCAATCTTCAAGCTTTTCACGCTCTTTCGGCTTTTCGATATAGTTTTCAGATTTGGTAGCTGCTGGGTCAAATTCAGTCATATCTGATCACATTTTTAGTTTACTCTTTTGCAATTAAGCATTTGGAGCCTATACCTTTGGTTTAACTTCTAATTTTTCCTGCAAATCATCAAAATTATATTAGTTTAAAACGTTATTTTTTTTGAAATCATCCGGTACTTTGCAATAGGTATCTTCTGAACTAGGAGTATATTTTTCGAGGTATTCTTCCTTCAGGATTGACTCAAAGTAATTATCAAGCGTACTCCCACCTATCTCATCGATCTGGTTTAATTCTTGTTGAATATCAGTTTTAACAGTTTG
>NZ_JAAHHS010000603.1 GCF_010692395.1 Moorena sp. SIO3H5 | reverse complement strand
GCCCAAGAGGCATGACCTTTGGCAGATTGGGGATAATCTGCTGATTCCAACACCTCAATCAACTTTGGAACAGCCGCTTCTCCCATTCTGGCTAAGGCTCCAGCCGATGAACTCTTGACCACTGTATCCTCATCATTTAACAAAGCATTGATCAGGGTAGGAACCGCCTGGGGATCCCTGATTTTTGCTAAAGCCTTGCCACAGGACCTGCGCACCACCGGGTTTGGGTGATTGGCTAGTGCTTCAAGCAAGAACGGAGTAGCTCCCTGACCAATTTTGCCGAAGGCTTCCACGAATCCCAGTCTGACCATCCCCCGACTATCAGCTAGGGATTCAACCATCTTTTTTAACTGTTGTGGATTAGTAATATCAACGTTTCCTTCAGCAAGTTGGCTATTGACATCAGCCAGAAAACGGTCAGTTTCAGAGGGAGCTGGCGGTTGAGTTTCCGATGTAACCATGGATGATTAAGTTGCTTGAGTCAGTTGCTTCAGGATGATGGCAAGGAGGATTGCTGGGGGCGGAGATTTTCCAGAGCAGCGTCAATCTTAACAATTTCGGGGTGGTTCTTGATATGCTCCATGGCCGCTTTTTTGGGCAATTTAACCTTCTGGGCCATTTTCATCACATCATTAACCAGTCTTTCCCGATATTTCTCTAGTTCAGTAATAACTTCCTCAATTTCTGCCGGTGATGGCTGGGCTTCTTGAATCTCAGACATTTTGGTAACGCTCTTAAATGGTGATTAATTATTATATAATCAGGTTACAGGTTTCAAGTTACAAGTTTCAAGTTACAGGTTATAGGTTACAGGTTACAGGTTACAGGTTACAGGTTACAGGTTTAACCTTAGCCAATAGGCCACGCTTGGGCGTTCAACCTTCAACTACGATCACTGGCTCCTAAACTTTCCCGAGTATTGCTTCGAGTATAGGGATTCCAGGTGTCTAGATCCTTAAATGGTTGATTCAAAAGCATCGAACGGGTGGCTTCACTGATGCCTTGAGCCATAGTAAAGTCAGCGCCAGCAATATTTTGTACATGGTTTAAATCTGCTCCAGTCAGGTCGGCTCCTCGCAAATCCGCTCCCTCCAGCTCCACTCCACTCATACGGGCATTGCGCAAGCAAGCCCCGGTCAGCAAAGCCTTCCGTAAGTTGGATCCACTCAAGGCAGCATCCTGCAAATTAGCACCAGTTAAATCCGCTCCGCTGAGATAACCTCCTATTACTCTAATCCCTTGCAAGTCAACTCCCCTGAGATTAGCAGTATTGAGAAAAGCACCATTGAGATTAGCACCAGGTCCAACAGCCCCAGAACTTTTGTAGCGAAATCCTTCTGGCCAATTGGTTTCCCGGTCATACAGGGCTACTTGTAGGTTGGTTTCATTCAAGTTAGCCATGGTCAAATTTGCTTTTCTTAAATCCGCCCGGTTTACATAAGCCCCTTCTAAATCAGCGCCAGTCAGGTCAGCGCCAGTGAGATCAGCTCCCCTGAGATCAGCTCCCCTCAGATTCGCTTCCCGCAAAATTGCCTGACTAAGATTAGCGCCAGTCAGGGTAGCTTGGCTCAAATTAGCTTTATGTAGGTTAGCACCAGTGAGGTTAACCTGGTACAAGTCTCTCTGACTCCAATCGATGCCCTCAAGATTAGCATCAGAGATATAGTCTCCGGCTTGGAACCGTTTTAAGATATCCATAGCTTGGTTGTTAGTGCGATCGCTTAACCGAGTTTGACTCATGGTAATTACTGAACTCTACCTGGAACTGCCAAGGTTAGTCTACCGTTGTGCTGGCAACACAGGATGTTAAAAACCATTACCACCAGGGTAGGGAGTAGGCTAGAGACACCAAATGATAGTACCCTAGCCTAAACTATATAGATTAATCATCTCTATCCGTATACCACTATCTGGAGGTTTAAGCAAAAATGCGACTCAAGCCACCCATGACCATGATGGACTTCTTTCGTAAAAGCGAGGGCAAGTGGTTTACTCAACGCACAGTTCATCACTTTGATAACGCTGCCGATGAATCCGGAGAATCCAATCTGATTGTTCAAGTCATCGAAAAAGATAACCCTAAAGTCCAAACCGTGTGTGACCTCCAAAATATTGACCCAAGCCAGGCGATGGGGGGAGCGAGCTTTATGTGGCAAATCAATTTAGATGACCGGGAACCAAATTCCAAATATGCGGCAATTCTGATTGATGTTCCAGATGATGAAACTCAGCTTAGTGGTAAATTGATTCGAGACCAGGGCTATGTGGAAAGTATTCCGGTAGTGAGTCGGTATTGGTTTGGCAAAGACGGCATTCTCACCATTGATACCAATTACCAGAATAATCAGGGTCAAGAACGTTGTTGGTTTGTCACCGATGATTTTCGTGTGCGAGTCAGCACTGTGCGCATGATGAATGGTGTCAATCTCATGACCTATTGCTCTGAACGCCGCTGTGTTTCTAGGGAAATGCTAGAGCAAATGATTGAAACTAATCGCGCTAGAGCTATGGCGGCGCAATAATAATTAACTCATTAAAACTTCATTATCTCATCAAAATAATTCAACTCGGAGCATATTTGCTTAGATTACTCCTAAGTTTACCTATAGGAGGCTAAGTAAACATGAAAATAGTGCGATCGCTAGTAATTTCTGGTGCTATAAGTCTGAGTGGATACTATGGGATTACTCATTCAGTAAATCCCGCTCTGGCTCAGATTGTTCCGGATAATACCTTGGGGGATAATCAAACTCTAGTTAAACCAAATGTAGAGGTTAAAGGACTTCCCGCTGAGTTGATTGAAGGTGGAGCAACCAGAGGGGATAACCTATTCCATAGCTTTTCTGATTTTAATGTTGGGGACTTGCAGCGGGTTTACTTTGCCAATCCCGCTGGCATCAATAATATTCTCAGCCGGGTAACTGGTAGTAACATCTCCAAGATTTTCGGCACCCTAGGAGTAGATGGTAGCGCCAACTTGTTTTTGCTCAATCCTAATGGTATTGTTTTTGGAGCCAATTCCCAATTAGATGTAGCCGGTTCCTTTGTCGGAAGTACCGCTAATAGTATAGTTTTTGGTAATGGCACCGAGTTTAGTGCTACCAATCCCGAAGAGCCGCCCCTTTTAACCATTAACATTACTCCCGGATTGCAGTATGGCCAGAATCCGCCTCAGCCAATCGTAAATGCTGGCAATTTAGCTGTGGGAGAGGGACAGAATCTCACCTTAGTCGGTGGGAGTGTGATTAACACTGGGCAAATCCTAGCACCAGGGGGTGAGATTAATCTAGTAGCGGTTCCTCGTGAAACCTTAGTCCAATTGGGGCAAGCTGGAGAGATTTTGACAGTATCCACCCCAACGGTGCCATTAACACCATCCGATCCGGCCTCTGTCACAGA
>NZ_JAAHHS010000602.1 GCF_010692395.1 Moorena sp. SIO3H5 | reverse complement strand
TGTGTGGGGAGTATGGGGAGTGTGGGAATTTTCTCCCGAATTTTTGCCTAATTGCAAAACTGAGATGCACCCGTACCACTGTTGGGTAAGCTAGCAATTTCCCATCACCAATTCCCCATTACCAAATCAACGGATGTGCCTTGGGTGTTCCACAAATCGGCAACGCCGATATCAGTGCTCTAGAAAAGCAGCACATTCAACATGAGAGGTTTGAGGAAAGAAGTCAGCAGGTTGGATGTGGGTTAACTGGTAGTAACCGTTGAGGCAAAGGAGTTTGAGGTCTCGTGCTAGGGTAGCTGGCTTACAGCTGATATAAACGATCCGTTTTGGTGCCACTTCCCTAAGCATGTCAATGACTGCCGGAGAACATCCCTTACGGGGTGGGTCAAGTATTACAATATCTGGGGTGATAGTCAAATGAGGCAGTAACTGCTCGACTGATCCCGCCTGAAATTTCACATTAGTGATCCCATTGATCAAGGCATTCTGCTCAGCTTGCTTTACTGATGCAGCTTGCACCTCCATACCAATAACTTGGCTTACCTGTTGAGCAAGGGGTAGAGTAAATGTACCAATGCCACAGTAAGCATCAACTACACATTCATCCCCCTTCAGGGCTAGCTGTTTAATGATTAGGTTTAACAAAACCTCAGCCGCTTCAGTATTAACTTGGAAAAACGTATTTGGTCGCAGCCGCAACTCAATACCAGATACGTTTTCCCTCAAGTATGGCTGACCGGCAACACAATAGGTTTGGGAACCAAAAATGACATTACTGCGGTGGGGGTTGTGATTCACACAAACACCCACTAGTTGGGGATAACGATTTAGCCAAGTTTGCCCTTGGACATCCAGGTCTTTTAAATTCAGATCTGTTGTGACCAAGGTTAGCAACATCTCGCCAGTGTGTTTTCCAATGTGTAACGAAAGGTGACGCAATCGTCCTTGGTGGCGGCTTTCGTTATATATTGACCACCCCAATTGCTCAATATCCTGCTTAATTTCCCCTAGCAGGGGATTCAAACGCTGGTCTTGCACGGGGCATTGATTAAGATTAATCAGGTGGTGGCTACCTTTTTGGTAGTAACCCGCTTGAACTGAACCCGTTGCTGAGCGTTTAAGGGGATAGGTAGCTTTGTTTCGATAGCCCAAGGGAGAATCTGTGGTTAAGATTGGTGCTACGGCGGGTTCGCTAAATCCACCAATGCGTTTGAGGGCTTCAATCACCTGATTTTGCTTCGCCAACTGCTGATAGTCCCAGCTCACATGCTGCCATTGGCAACCACCACACTTATCCGCCACGATACATCTGGGATGAACACGATTAGGAGATTCCACCAACAGTTGATGTAACTTACCAGTGGCATAGTTAGGTTTGACCCGAATCAAGCGCACCAAAGCTTTATCCCCTGTGACAGTATCCGGAACAAAAACCACCCGATTTCCTAGCCGTCCAACGCCATCACCACTATCACTGAGGTCTGTAATCATAACCTCAATCAGTTGACCTTGTTGCCAACACTCAGGTCTGGACTCATTAGTTATCATAATTGGCATCATATAGCAAAGGGACTAAGTAGTAGGCAGAAAGGCCTTCGGCCACGCTGTGCGTTCGTTGAAAGCGATCGCTTATGGTAGAAACCAATTCAGGTCGGCGCACCCTTCGCTACCTGTAGGGTGTATTATTAAGCTACCCTAGTACTTATACCGTTTTTGCGTAAATCCTGATAGTTTTGTTTTATTGCCAGCTAGAGATGGCAATTGCCAGCTAGAGATGGCAATAGGGAGCAACGGATGCTTCAAGGGAATGTTTTGGATTGGGAAAGAGGGGAAAGAGACTATCGATGGCAGCAAACATGCATCGGTTTTGCTCTATTTGTTGACATTATGCCCAATGCCCTTCCGTTGTGTCACCCAAAGTCGGTAAACTACTAATTAACAGTTCTGGGAACAAGTCCCGAGCTAAAATCTTTAATTTAGCTGGGGACTTGTTCCCTGAGTAACTCAATAAAAAACTCCATAAACTAATAACATGAGTGTAGTTAGTCAAGTCATTCTCAATGCCGATGACGAGCTGAGATACCTCAGCTCTGGTGAACTCAAAAGTATCAATGATTTTTTGCAAACCGGTGAGCAGCGATTGCGCATTGTTGCCACCCTGTCGGAAAATGAAAAAAAGATAGTACAAAAAGCCAGCAGTCAGCTGTGGCAGAAACGCCCTGACTTCATAGCACCAGGAGGGAATGCCTATGGTCAGCGTGAACGCAATCAGTGTTTACGGGACTATGGTTGGTACTTGCGCTTGGTCACCTATGGTGTGCTTGCTGGTGATCAGAAACCTATTGAAGACATTGGTATCATCGGGGCAAGAGAAATGTACAATGCCCTAGGTGTGCCAATGGCAGGGATGTCAGAAGCCATGAATTGCTTAAAAGAGGCATCTTTGGGAATCCTAACCGATGAGGATGCTGAGTTGACAGCTCCCTACTTTGATTACATTATTCAAGCCATGTCTCCTAAGTCCTAAGTCATTAGTCTTAATTCATTGGTGATTAGTCATTAGTCATTGGTTATTTACAAATAGCCAACGGTTAATTGTAAGTTGTAAATTTACAATTAAAAATTAGCAATTAGCAATTACCAACTAAAAATCAACAAAAGACTAATGATTAATGACCTCAAATCCCACGCATTTTAGTCGTGGGATTATTTAAATTAAATGTGGTTCATCAAAAAATTGCCCTGGCTTTCATTATCAATTCTTCTGTTAAGCCATAGTATTTTTGGCTGGATGATATCTGTTGACTTTCAGGAATTGATTACGGTAGAACACACTACATCAGGCTTACATCCTTCCTTATTTAAGGTATCGGTATGGCTCTGGCTGATCGGAGCAGTTTATATCTTGTTGATGGCTTTAGCTATAACTTCTCCAGTGTATCAGATTAGAAAACTGTACGGGACTTGGATGAAATCTGATACCAAAGCTTTTGTTTCCGTAATTTTAGGCTCTTTCCTAGGCGTTATTATCCTGCGCTGGATTTATTATTCTAGCCGTATTCTGGTGCTGATTGCTGCTGCTGCCTTAGCTAGATTAGATCTTCAAACAGAAGGATACGGTGAATGGCAGGCTTTTTGGATCATCTTTGGGGTTTCTCTAACAGGTTTTAGTCTAGGGTTATTACTAAATCAGTTACTAGTTAATCAGTTACTGATAGCAATTATATAGCCATGTTGATAGAAATGAGTGTCGTTTTTTTGGTGATGGGTAATGGCTAATGGGCATTGGTAACAAGTTAAGCAAAAGAGCAATTTGTCAAGCCCTCTGAGTCTGGGAAAGGAGACAAATCAAGGGGAGGTTTTTTTCTCCTGGTACGAGGGGCTTTGACAACCCCCAAATCTTGGTTCTC
>NZ_JAAHHS010000601.1 GCF_010692395.1 Moorena sp. SIO3H5 | reverse complement strand
ACCCCCAAGACCGCGCTGCATCGCTCTCCAGCCCCGTGGAAACCCCCGCGTGAAGGCGCTGCATCGCTCGATCAATTACTCAGAAACTGGAATGTTTGTTACCTTAAGCCTTAAGGTTTTTACCGTTTTCTTAAAGTATTTAACTTCAAGTTTTCTTTTATCAATCGAGGGGGTTATCAGACGAGATATGACCAGATATCCCGTCTCTTAGTTTAAGAGAAATTAACTTCACACCATAGGACTCGCAAAGTACCTGCACCAAACTAGACCCCATCAGCGAGAGCGACTTATTTTTCCAGATACGCTAAAAAACTTAGTAAATCTTCTGAATAACACATCTAGTCGCAGATTTCAAACCCTGAAGGTCTTGATAGTCAAAGACAATCCTTGGTAGAGTTACTCCCATCGTCCAAGCTATGCATGTATGCCTTTGTCCTCCCATCTCGCTTTAAATGGACAGAACCCTAGTTGAGAATGGCAGAGAAAAATTACCCAAATTAACTGGATTTATTTCGGTAAGTTTCCATAAACTAAATAGAGGGAATAGAGATATCAATCTGAGTACCAAGGTTGTAGTGAGTAATTGTAAACAAACCCCATTATCTTGCGGTTGGGTTGTTCTGAGCCATCAATACCAGACGAATTATGGTTAAGCCAGGTCTATCCTCCTTTCGTCGCATTCTACTTTCGCGCCTTCTGCTGTTAAGTGTCCCAGTGTTACTAACAGGAGTGTATGTGACTTACACAAAGGCACGCTCATTGCTGTTGGACAGTGCTCGCCAAAATCTTACGGAAAGTGCTGTAGTCCAGGCACAGAAGATTCAAGAGTCAATTGCTGCCCTCAAAGCCAACTTGGTTAGTGCCAGTCAAGCTGTAGCCCTAAAGTCCGAATCCCCAACTGCTTATCAAAAATTTGTTGAACAATTGGCTCAACTGTTACCACATCAGATCGATTGTGTGCAGTTGATTGAGCTACAGAGCAAAGCAATGGCCGCAAGTACTTGTCCTAACCAATTGCTAACTAACCGACCGACTTTTGTATCGTCGGTGCAGCAAAGTCAATCATTGGCTAAGCGTAATGATGTTGAGGTAAGCATACTACTCCCTAAACATTCCTCAACACACCCCTCAACAACTTTAACTAGCCAAGTCTATCCCCCGAACTCCACCAGTCAACTCAAACTAGTGCTGAGTGCGCCAGTATATAACCGATCAGGTCAACTCCAGTTTGCCCTGATCATCCAGTCAGCTCTGCTACAGAAACCAGCCTCACAACGGCAGATATTGTCGAGCTATCCGGTAGTGATTAACCAACAAGGGCAAGTTTTGACTCATCACTATCAAGAGCCAGTGATACACAAGATCACAGACAATATCAATCGGGAAGAAGAACAAGAGGGACTCAAAAAGGTTCTCGGAAGAGCGATCGCACAGGAACAAGATTTTGCTGAACCATCCTACTTGATTAAAAACAGCGTGAAATTGACCGCTGGGTATACCTCAATTCCAAGTCCGATTACTGCTGAGCTAGGTCAAAAGTGGGTGATCTTAGCGGTTACCCCGGTTGATATTGCCTTGGCTGGTCTTAAAGAAATTCAGCAAGTGCTGCTGATCTTCACCTGTGGCTTGATTGGGGCAACCCTGTTGGCAACGATTTATGTTGCTCGGGAATTAGCTCGTCCTCTCGAACAACTCAGAGACTATGCTCTAAATCAATCTCAGTTCCATTCCCAAGACAGTATACCCCAAAACTTCAAAATTAGGGAAGTTAACCAATTGTCAGAAGCTTTCGGTGGAATGATTGAACGGATGAAACATTGGGCAGAAGAACTCGAAGCTACTTGGAAAGAAGCCCAAACTGCTAATAAGTTTAAGAATGAATTCCTCGCTAATACCTCCCATGAACTGAGAACTCCCCTGAACGCCATTATTGGTTGTTTGCGACTAATACGGGATGGTTTCTGTGACAACCGAGAAGAAGAAATCGATTTTTTACAAAGGGCTGATCATGCTGCCATGCATCTGCTGGAAATCATTAATGACGTTCTAGATATGGCGAAGATTGAAGCTGGTAAATTATCAGTGAAAATTGAGCCGATTTACCTGTGCGAGTTGCTTGATGAAGTGATAAATTTACAGACTGTTCCCATTCAGCAGAAAGGTCTGGAGTTTCATACCAGCGATTTGCATCAGGGGATTATCGTACCTGCTGATCCAGCTAAACTCAAGCAGGTTCTGATTAATGTTGTTGGTAACGCCACCAAATTTACAGACAATGGCAGCATTACCATTAAGACCAGAATTGAACCGCTACCCCTGTCTCAGAACAACAGAACTGTTACCAACGCTTCTGATCTAACCTCTCATTCACAGGTTGTGATTATTGTTAAGGATACAGGTATTGGTATTGATCCGAGTCAACAGCAAAAACTATTTCGTCCCTTTGTTATGCTTGATGGTTCGACCACCAGGCAATGTGGTGGAACAGGGCTTGGTCTAGCTATTTCCCGGAATTTAATGGAAATGATGGGAGGTAGTATTACCCTGTTCAGTCCTGGAGAGGGTAAGGGTAGCACTGTTAAAATTACGTTGCCGATCATAGATGGAAAACGGGAATAGCGATGCAGCGCTTTTCTCCTACTTCCTGCTGTGTTGACAATAGTGGATAAGTCGGTTATAATATCAATCCTATAAAGTCAAAAATTATGGCTGCCTTTGTAGCCCAACTACGCTATTGCTCTAGTTAGGCAATTCTTGCGGATCCTGTTCAATTGAGGAACTACTAATCTGTTGCGCCAGTGAGCTGATAACCTTCAATTGTTCCTCACCAAAAGCGTCTGCTTCTGAACTAGCAATGGTAATGAGACCCTTGATTTTATGGTCATCAATCACTGGCACGCTCAGAAATGACCGCACTCCTGCCAAATCCAAACCCCCAGATACTATTCCCACTACCTGCCCATCGTTACCAATAACTGGTAAAGAAACCACTGCAACCCACAGGTTACTCTTCGCCCGAAAAACTGTTGATATATACGTGCGTCCCTTGATAGCTTGTTGAAAATAGCGGCGATCGGAATAGTCTTTACCAATTAAATCTAATTCCGGGGCTTCTGGGTAGCGATAAATCATCACCCCCTGACGATTGATTACACTCCAGCCAGCCAATCCAGCCATCGCGTTTTGCATCAGAGTGCTCTCTCGTAGTGCTTGCCCTAAGGCAGCAACATTTAGCGATCGCGTTTCCGAACAAAATGCTAGAAAACTCAGGGTAACAAACAGTTGCTTCAGGTCATTTTGGGCTAAATAAGCGACGGTTTCTGGGGCATCAGTTCCCTGTGATGACACTAACTCCATCTGAATTTGGTCTGGTTGGAGGTCTAGGTCAGTTAAGCTAGCCAAGGTAATTAGTGCCA
>NZ_JAAHHS010000600.1 GCF_010692395.1 Moorena sp. SIO3H5 | reverse complement strand
TTTAGGGGGCGCAACTATGCCTTCGAGATACGGCCATGTCAACCACTGAAGACCGAGAAATTAGCTAATAGCCTAGCCTATTTGAGTGTACTGGTTCGGCAACTCCGGTCCCGGCACTCAGAAATCGGGGCACAATATCCACCAACAAGCTCAGATTCACCGTCCAACTGCCCACCGTCAGCCCTCTCCACAACCAATCCCAGCGGTCCCAGAGATGGGGTGGTGCTTCTGTTTCCAATCGCCACCACCACGCAGCTGCTGGAGGCTGAAAACTGTTTCGGTATTCAGCTAAGTCGATGACTTTGGTAATCTGCCCTGCTTTACTCTTAAGCTCACGGTCCAACTCAACCAGTCGCTGTTGATCAGGTGCAGATACTTGATTACACTGACTCCAAACGGCCTGCACAGCATCCCTGGCATTGAAAATCTCTAGCACTTCCTTTACTTGAGGAGATTGAGACTCTTTTAGGTTAGAGAGTGCTTCTTGATAGCAATTAAGGGCAGTTTCTAGCTCAGAACTAGTCATCTATAATTTGACGACTCAATAGCACAGATTATTCTTTTGTAGTTTAGATCTTTTTTTATCTATTTGGAGCAATTAGGAAAAAACTCTTACATAACTTATAAGTAGTAAAAACGCTATAGCTCTTAGGGAATAGGCCGTAAGGAGTAGACCCTAGGGAGTAGTGGTTCAGTTATCAGCTATTAGCTATCAGCTATAGCAAAGGGAACAGGGAACAGGGAACAGGGAACAGGGAGCAGGGAGCAGGGAGCAGGGAGCAGGGAACAAACATTCTCTGAATTGATTTAGGATTGCTATATCAGAAAAAAAAATAGCAATTAAAGTAGGGTGGGCAAAGTAATCTAATCATTAATACTCATTTGAAGCCAACGGTGTCTTGATGCAGTCGCTCATGGGGGAAACCCCCAAGACCGCGCTGCATCGCTTTTTGCCCACCCTACAAGCTTCAACCTTCAAACAAACCTTCAACCTTCAACCAACTAACCTTCAACCCTCTTAAACCTTCAACCTTCAACCTTACCAAACCTTCAACACTCAATCGCCAACAAAATCGTTTCCATCTCTTCCTTTGACAATCCCCCATGAGCGCCCAACTTGTGTTGTTCAAAGCGGTCTTCTTCATACCACCAAACGGTTTCATATTTATGGGGTAGAATAACTAAATTGCCTAACCGATTCAGCAATAGTGGCGAGAGTTCACCTGTACCGAAATAGCCTTCTTCAATTAATGTCGTAGTGCGGTACACTGTTGCTCGATCTGCCAACTGCTCCGTCAGCAAATCATAGACTTTATCCAAATGGTCTTCCTGAATGTACAACACCATATCCCGACATGACGCCGCTGGCACCAACAATTTACCTTGGGCATTCCGTTTAATAAACTGCTCAATGGAAGGAGTGAGCTGATTTAAATAAATAGTAGTCTCTGGTGAAACCTCTATTTGTCCATGATCAGCGGTAATTAGTAATAATGTATTCTTCAGCTTACCAGCTACCTGCTGATATAAAAGTCGCTCCATGGTTAGCAAAAGTGTGCTAACTTCAGCCTGGAACTGTAGCGAGCCAGGACCGTATTTATGAGCGATACTATCAATACAATCGAAATACAGGAAAAAGTAGCTTTTCTGGGATTCAGCGATCGCTGCTTCAGTCAGGTTAACTAATGCTTCAGGAATCGTTTTGTAGGGAATAGTAGTTGCCCCATCACACACCACTCGTGAAAAGGGAGAGTAAGCATAATTGTAGTGTTGAAAACAATAGGATTTCACACCATACTGTTGCAATTTGTGATAGAGAGTTTGGGTAGGGAAAAGGCTTTGCTCAGAAATGCCAGTAGTTTGCAAGGTTCCCCGTTGCTTATCACCCGCAAACGAAAACATCAACGGAGCAATAATATCATCCAACAGCGGCTCATAGTAAAACCAATGGAAAACACCACTCTCACCAACGGGAAGCCCTGAGTGAATAGTAGTAACATGAGCAGCAGTTGTAGAAGGAAACTGGGTAGTCAATTTAGAAGCAACACCTTCCACTACAAACCGCTTCAAAAATTCCGATTGTTCAACATAGTCCTGAAAAAAGCGCCACCCGAAAGCATCAACAAAAATCAGAATCACCTTATCATAGCGGTCCGGTAATTCTCCTAATACACTCCTAGGTAAACCCATGTTTCCTTGACCAGTGAGCAGATGATATATCATCTGGGGAATCTGGGAGAAACAATAGGAATCATAAAGGGGCTTACCAATATTGTCATTTAGTCTAGCGTTTTCAATAGCTTTTAAGGAGTCAGAGTTAATCATAAGGCAAGAGGCAAAAGGCAAAAGGCAAGAGGCAAAAGGCAATAGACAAAAAAAATGTATACCTCGTTACTATCAAAACTGCTATTTTATAGGATTTTTAAATAGAGGATTAAAACTCCTGCTAATTTAGCATAGCACAAATAAAAATACAACTTTACTTGAAGACTTTTCCGATTTACTATACCCGATGCTACTCATAATAAAAAGCGATGCTCTGATAGAAAGGATAAGCGATCGCTTCCTAAAGTTGATCATACTTATGACATAGATTTTATTGCATGTATCAGGTAAACTTATCAACCTCAAAGTCCCCCTTATTAAGGGGGATTTAGGGGGATCTCTTTCTCAAATTCCGGGGGATTTAGGGGGATCTCTTTCTCAAATTCCGGGGGATTTAGGGGGATCTCTTTCTCAAATTCCGGGGGATTTAGGGGGATCTCTTTCTCAAAGTCCCCCTTATTAAGGGGGATTTAGGGGGATCTCTTTGTACCTCATCGAAAAACTAATTCCTATATCCAGTAAAGTTTATTCCCCTGAATACCGATTACGAACTCCCGAAGTTTACTACTCATCAAAAAAACAGATTGTTTATGGCATGCGATCGCTTTATTTAAATTTACCCTCCCAAAAATAAATTTTCAAAACCCTTGACAATTTATTTTATAATCATTACTATTATTAATATAAACAAAAAGCAAGAGGTTCACCTTATGCCTTCACAATTACCGCCTAAATCAGATAATAATCCTGACGAGTCTTCCCCAAAAAAAATCCCTGTTCAGCATATTTTAAAGGGGTCCCGCAAGGCCATACTTAATACGATGCATACCTTGTATGTACTCCGTTACACGGAAATTTCCGACTGGACTCCTCTTCAGCCGACGGGCATTCCGGGAGAGTTCATCACAATTAGCGTCAAGTACTTGATTATCCCGTAAAACGTTAAATTCCTGGGGGGTTTCCCCCCCGGCAAAACCATCGGGTCTAATCAAATAGGATCATTTCTGGATAGGTTAAAAAATTGAATGACATAAGGTAACTTCCTAGCCGTGGATAGTATTTCTGCGGCTATTTTTTTTTGTTATTAAGTTGAAGGTTAGCAGGTTGAAGGTTTAAGGA
>NZ_JAAHHS010000060.1 GCF_010692395.1 Moorena sp. SIO3H5 | reverse complement strand
TTTTCTAAACTAGTATCTAAACTAGTAGTATCAGCCCCGATAGAGTTGATAGCTCAATGAAGGGGAGAAACGAATTGCTAGGCTAGAGTTAAGACAATGGCATCTTCCTTGAGCTTGTCATAGTGGCGAACAGGCTAAGCCTTGAGTTAATCCTAGTTCAGCAACTGCAAGAACTTCAGGTGCTTCATCGGACTTTTCACAATCCCATTGAACAATCCCATTGAGGCAGAAAACCATCTGTACTCCCCTTGGAAGTAAACTTCAGGAGAAGCTCATATGGTCACCACTAATCCAGAAAAAACCCTACCATCTGCCAAAGACTATGCCCAAGACAAAGCCTTCGTCCTCTGGTTTGAGGAAGTTGGTATTGCCGATATCGCCATAGTCGGGGGAAAGAATGCCTCTTTGGGAGAAATGATCCGACAACTTACACCAGTAGGAGTGAGAGTACCGACTGGCTTCGCTACTACAGCCTATGCCTATCGATACTTTATTGATAAAGCTGGGTTAGAAGCCAAGCTGCGCCAGGCATTCTTGGATCTGGATGTGGAAGATGTCAATAACTTGCGGCAACGGGGGATGCAAGCGAGAAGCTTAATTCTCAATACGCCATTCCCAGAAGAACTAGCCAATGCGATCGCGCAAGCCTACCAACAACTATGCCAATGCTATGGCAATGATCCCCAGGAATTCTGTGAGCAGTTTGAGCCAGAATATAGGGACACTTACCTACAGTCAAATTACAATACAGATGTAGCAGTTCGTTCCAGTGCCACCGCTGAGGACTTACCTGATGCTAGCTTTGCTGGTCAACAGGAAACCTATCTCAACGTCCATGGAGTAAAAGGGGTTTTAGAAGCCTGTCACAAATGCTTTGCCTCCCTTTTTACCAACCGGGCGATTTCCTATCGAACTGTTAAAGGCTTTGACCACTTTGATGTCGCTCTCTCTGTCGGTGTCCAGAAAATGGTCCGTTCAGACCTAGCGTCCTCTGGTGTGATGTTCTCCATCGACACCGAAACCGGATTTAAAAATGCCGCTTTAGTAACGGCGGCTTACGGTTTAGGTGAAAACGTTGTCCAAGGAGCAGTCAACCCTGATGAATACCTGGTGTTCAAGCCGACTCTCCAACAGGGGTATCGCCCGATCCTAGACAAACGTCTAGGTAGCAAAGAAGTCAAAATGGTCTATGATGACGGCGGGAAACTGACGAAAAATATATCAGTACCGCCATCAGAACGGGGGAAATACGCGATCAATGATGAGGAAATTCTGATCCTAGCCAAGTGGGCTAGCATCATTGAAGAGCACTATTCCCAGGTGCGAGGTAGCTACACCCCAATGGACATTGAGTGGGCGAAAGACGGGAAAACCGGTGAACTCTTTATTGTTCAAGCCCGTCCGGAAACTGTACAATCCCAGAAATCTACCAATGTTATTTGTCATTATCAACTCAAAGGCGATGTAGAGACATTGCAAGCAGCAACGTCTGTGCTAGCCACGGGTCGCGCCGTCGGTGAAATGATTGGTCAAGGCAAAGCAAGGGTAATTCTGGATGTGAACAAGATTGACCGTTTCCAAGCCAAAGAGGTGTTGGTCACGGACAAAACAGATCCGGATTGGGAACCTATCATGAAGAGAGCGAGTGCTATCGTCACTAACCAAGGAGGCCGCACTTGTCACGCTGCCATAATTGCTCGTGAGATGGGTATCCCCGCGATTGTGGGTTGTGGCAATGCCACTAACCAATTGAAGACAGGCCAACTGGTGACCGTTTCCTGTGCAGAAGGAGATGAAGGCAAGGTTTATCAAGGGTTGCTGCCCTTTGAGGTGCAAGAAACCCTCCTTGACAACCTACCGCGCACCCGCACCAAAATCATGATGAATGTGGGTAACCCAGAGAAAGCTTTTAGTTTGTCTTCTCTTCCCTGCGATGGGGTGGGTTTAGCTCGGTTTGAGTTCATCATTGCCAATCACATTAAGGCACACCCGATGGCCTTAATTCACTTCGATAAACTCGAAGATCCATCGGTCAAGGAAGAAATTGCTCAGCTGACAGCATTGTATGACCATAAACCTGACTTCTTTGTGGATAAACTAGCCAATGGGATTAGCATCATCGCTGCTGCTTTCTATCCCAAACCAGTTATCGTCAGGATGTCAGATTTCAAGAGTAACGAATACGCCAATCTCTTAGGGGGTCAACAGTTTGAACCCAGGGAAGAGAACCCGATGCTAGGATGGCGAGGGGCGTCTCGTTACTGTGATGAAATCTACCGGGAAGCCTATGGTTTGGAATGTAAGGCACTCAAACGGGTACGGGATGAGATGGGACTGACAAACGTTATCCCCATGATTCCCTTCTGTCGCACCCCTGATGAAGGTCGTCTGGTGCTGGCTGAAATGGAAAAACATGGCTTGAAGCGAGGGGAGAATGGGTTACAAGTCTATGTGATGTGTGAAATCCCCAGTAACGTCATCTTAGCCGACGAATATAGCCAAATCTTTGATGGCTTCTCTATCGGTTCTAATGACCTCACTCAATTAACCCTAGGCTTAGACCGTGACTCTGCGTTAGTTGCCCATATCTTTGACGAACGCAACGAAGCAGTGAAACAGATGGTGCGGATGGTGATAGAAAAAGCCAAGAAAAATGGCCGCAAGATTGGTATCTGTGGTCAAGCACCAAGTGACTATCCAGAATTTGCCTGCTTCCTAGTGGAGTTAGGAATTGATTCCATCAGCTTGAATCCTGACTCGGTACTCAAGACACTTCTAGATATCGCCAAGGTAGAAGAAGTGAATTAGTGTCGTGGTGTTAGGTGTTAAGACTCTTAGGTATTAAGAAATCTACATTACACCTAACCAAATACCTCAATCTTTTCCCCCATAGAGATGACTGAAATCTCGTTGCATTTAGGGGTAAGTTCCAGCTAGCTTATAGCTTCAAAACGTCTCCGGTGCCCTTGACCCATTAAGAATTAAATTCGCCATGGGTCGCACCGCAAGGATGCCGATTTTGGTGCTTGATGTCGCCGAGTTCTTGATCAACAATCCCAGATCATCTTGGAGGAAGGATGAGTTAATAGCAATAAATTCTCATGTAATTTCAAATCAAAAATTACATTACAAAACTTTAAGATACGCCAGGGGCGAGGGTGATTAACTGGTCCAAAACCATAGAAAACCCTTGGCTAACCATAAATTTGACGTTCCATCAAGGCTTGTTTGTTTAAGAAATATAAAATAGGAGGAATTGGGGATGATAGCTCCAGAGAAATATAAATAAAATATAAAGATTAGAAAATAAATCAAGAATGAGTAATTAAATAGAACAAATTCCACCATTTTTGATTTTTCCAAATTTATCAAACGTAGATCAGCTGAAATCACGAGTTTTATTGCTGTCAGCTCAAGGAGAAAACCATGCTAGCCATAACTATGGGAGAAACCACCCTTGATAGCATTGATGTCTTAGGGGTTGTGGTATGGCTAATGAGGCTGTCTTCAATGGCATATCTCACGGTTAAACAGGATCCACAGACAGCAGTGGAACAAGTGAAAGCTTCACAAGCCTATAAAAGGGTGCATTTTAAGACAATTTTTTTTCAATCCATACTATAAAGGGTGTTGACATGTTCATAAAAGTTAACGAAACCATCAAACCAACCTTTGCCCTAGTCTGGCAAACTCTGTCATCTGTGCTGCTTGGGATTGCCCATAATTTCCAAGCTATAAAAACCAGGTTTTCAGCAATCTTCTTTAACGAGGTCAACCTAGATTTGATATCTGAGGAAGACAATTGTGAACCCAACCCAGTCATAAAGGTATCAATGTTGACTAATGCTGGCTTGGGCAATGTGCCCTACTACTGCTTCTTTTGGAAAGGTTGAAGCACTGCAAGTAGGCCATGGGTATTCAAGGGTGCATTTTAAGACAATTTTTTTTCAATCTATACTATAAAGGGTGTTGACATGTTCATAAAAATTAACGAAAACATCAAACCAACCTTTGCCGTAGTCTGGCAAAAGCTGTCATCTGTGCTGCTTGGGATTACCCATAATCTCCAAGCTATAAAAACCAGGGTTTCAGGCATCTTCTTTAACGAGGTCAACCTAGATTTGATATCTGAGGAAGACAATTGTGAACCCAACCCAGTCATAAAGGTATCAATTTTGACTAATGCTGGCTTGGGGAGTGTGCCTTACTACTGTTTTTTATGGGAAGAACGTAGATTGTACTGATTCCACCTAGTCCAGGCTCGCATACATAAGTCACGACTTTGATCTACAGAGGTCGAAGCTGGTCATTTCACTTATTTCGATGTCCCCTGGAGTAGTACTAAGTTTGCTAAGCAGTATAGTACATTCAACTAATTCACGAGAATCCCTGCCTTCTGAAGGCAGGGATTCTCGTATATTCGTATATTCGTGGATTAATTGGACATCAATTTCACGACTGCCATCTCCCGATCTGGTCATCCCGACCTCTGGCCATCTGCATCCGTAGTGCTACGAGTGAAGATTTGCTATAGCTTGGATAGCCCCATAGCTGATTAGGGGGTAAGCTGAGAAGAACCTGTTGGTGTAACCAACAGTGTGTTAACTGTGGTCTACTGATTGGTCTACTGATTGGCACATTGGAATCAAAGGGCATTAACCCTTTCAGTCATGGAGGTGGCAAACTAGAAGAAATGGATTTAAGTAGGGGAGTTGATCTTGGCACGTAAGATAGAGCCTCTATGGGCAGTACAAGATGACCAACAGAGAAAGGACGTTCTGATGAAGCGTAAAAATCAAGACATGTTAGCACTGGTGTGGCGAAGCACTATTGTTTTGTCATTTTTCCTGTTGCCTGTTGGCCTTGGCAGTGCCCAATCCATCGAACCTGACCCTCCAAAACAGATAGTCGCTCAGGGCTCAAGTCAAAAGCCAGTTCAAACTGATGCCAATCTTAGCTTTCAGCGGGTGACCCTCCTGTCAAATGTTTTGCTGGTTGTGCTGGTGACTCTGGTACTGCTACTGGTGGCCGCGATCGCAGCGTTGTGGCTGCTAAGAAGGTCTGTGATTCGTGAGGTTGCGCAAATCGTGAGAGCTCACCTCAATGACATGACTGACTTGGAAGATAGGATTGCCAGTGCTAATAAAAATGTTGAAAGTATCCTTGAAAAAACTGAAGAGATTGCCTTGGAGCTAGATCAGCAGGCGGCAGAGTTTAAACAAGACCTAAGTGTTAAACGAGAAAATTTATCTAAGCTGCTATCCAAATTATCTCAGTCCCAGCAACAGGCATTAACGACAATCAAGACGCAAAAAACCGATACTCAACAAGAGCTAGAACAATTAGAGACTGACTTGGCATCAAGACTGTCTAAACTCGAGCAAGATGCTAAAAAGCAACGGGATAGTTTTCTGAAGTATCTAGAAAACTTAAGCGCTGAGTTTGCCCCCCAATTATCTGAACTCAAGGGGGATGTGCAAGCCCAGAAAGAGACAATACTGAAGAAACTGAAGCAATTAGAGACTGAGTTTGGCTCCGAACTCTCTGACCTAAAAGAAACTGCGGAAAACCAAAAGGACTTAACTTTAAAAGATTTCGAAAAATTAGGGGCTGAATTGACTCCTCAATTAGCGAAAATCCAGGCGGATGTACAAGCCCAGAAAGAGATAATACTACAAAAACTGAACCAATCAGAGACTGAGTTTGGCTCCGAAGTGTCTGACTTGAAAGCCAAGGCTCAAAAACAAAGCGAAGATTACCTGCAAACCCTAGAAAAATCAAGGGCTGACTTTGCTCCTAAACTATCTGAACTTGAGGGTAATGTACAAGGACATAAGGATAAAGTACTGCAGCAACTAAATCAATCAGAATCAGAGTTTGCTGTTGAACTGTCTAAGCTTAAGGCAACGGCTGAGAAAGAAAGGAACAGTTACCTCAAGAATCTAGAAAAACTAACCTCAGATTTTACTCCTCAATTATCTTTACTTGAAGCAAATGTCAAAGGGCATCAAGATAAAGTATTGGATAAAATTAACCAATCAGAGAATGAGTTTGCTTCAAAATTGTCTAAACTTGAATCAAAGGCTCAACAGGAAAGGGATTTAATCCTACAAAATATAAAACAGCTAGAGACAGAGTTTACTCCTCAGCTATCTGACATTAAGGTGGATGCTGAACAAAAAGCTCAACAGAAAATCGATTTAGCTCTTCAGAAGCTAGATAAATTAGGGACTGACATTACTGAAAAACTTTCAAAATCCCAGTCGAAGATTGAAGGGCAAATCGATCAGACTCTCCAGCATCTGAAAGAGCTAGAGGCTAACTTAAAAACTGAAGTTTCTGACTCTCACTCAGGAATTCAAACTCAGAATGCTCAGACCATTCAAAGTCTGGAAAAATTAGAAACAGAGGCTAAAACTCAACTTTCTGATTTACAGTCGGACATTCAAAATCGAAAAGATATAATCCTTCAAAATCTGGACAAATTGGAAACAACCTTGGCGGATCAGCTGTCTGAGGTCGAATCTGATGCTCAAACCGAGAAGGATAAGATTATACAACAACTAGCAGAGATTTCCGCAACATCCATTGCAGAAGCTGCTCTGTCTGAAGTGCTGCAAAACACTCAAAATCTGACGGAACAATTAGAACGCCTCAAATCGAACCATCCTAAGTTGTTCTTGAATCCAGATGACTATGTGAATCAGGGCAATACTCTATTCTCTCAAGGGCAGTATCAAGATGCGATCGCTTCCTATGATCAAGCTCTTGACCTTCAACCGAATAACCCTGATATTTGGTACCAGCGAGGTATGGCACTATGGGAATTACAGCAGTATCAAGATGCGATCGCTTCCTATGACAAAGTAATTGAGATCAAGCCAGATGACCCAGATAGCTGGTATCAAAGAGGTCTGGCTTTAATGGAACTGCGGCGGTATGAAGGAGCAGTGGTTGCTTTGAATAAGGTGGTTAAACTCAAGCAAGACCACTATAAAGCCTGGTTAAACCGGGGCATGACCCTAAGACGGTTGAGACGCTACGAAGATGCGATCGCTTCCTATGACAAAGCCCTAGAAATTCAGCCAAATTATCATCAAGCTTGGGTTGACCGAGGAGTAGCCCTGGGAATGCTACAAAAGCATGAAGAGGCCTTTGGCTCCTTCGACCAAGCTGTTCAAGTTCAGCCAGATAATACAGTAGCCTGGTTGAATCGAGGCATGGCTCTGGATGTATTAGAAAGATACCAAGAAGCTGTTGACTCTTTTGACAAGGCTATTGAATTAAACCCCGACTCCCATAAAGCCTGGAATTACAGAGGTTCTAGCTTAGTCAAGCTAGAACAGAATGATCAGGCATTGGAAAGCATTAATCGGGCTTTGGAGATTCAACCTGAGTATGCTGCTGGTTATTATAACAAAGCAATAGTTTATTCTTCCCAGGGTCGAGTAACCTTAGCTGTGGAAAACCTAGAGCAGGCGATTGAGCTAAATCCAAAGTATCGGGAAGAAGCCAGTAATGACCCAGATTTTGAGGCTATTTCAGACGATGATCGGTTCTGGCAGTTGATTGGAGGCTAGAATGCTGTTGCTCTCCTGGGTCCGGCAAATTATTCCTATGCCATGCTTGGGATCAACTATGTACTAAAGTCTAGTTTAGTCTCGCAACTAAACCCCAATAAATAGGTATAAAACGGTATTTAACTGTACAAAACCGACATTGACATTTTGCTAGCGCTAGAGTATAATCAGACAAGAAGACACACCAGTTGACGATGTCAAAAAAAGTGGGCTATTCCAAAAAACTATCGACTCAAATTGTCCCTGTGGTGGGGATGAGTAAGTCGGTCGAACTTGAGTTGTTGTCTACAATGAAAAAACTAGGGGTCGTTAGGGCTGAGTCTTACAACAAGCTGGGAAGCATCAACCATTGGGGACTGGACTGGAAAAAGGCCATCCCGGAAGTAAAGAGTTTCAGGACTCCCGACACCCTGGGGCTGCCTGCTAAGTTAATGGATTGGACTATCAATGATGTAGCAAAAGCCATTACAGCTCAGCAAGCAGCCTGTATTGATGCGGTGATTAAGAAAATCTACAAGAGGTTTCAAGGAATTGAAAACAAAAAGACTAGAAAAGAACTTTGCCAACAGGTTAAAACTTTAGAAATTCTTGATAATCCACTTCTTCACAGACTGATTAGAAAAGAGTTTCAACGGGGGCATTCCTGGGTCAAGAACCAGATAGTCTATCAAAAAGTAGGCTATAAGTGCAGAAGGCTCTGTCGCAACACTTATCAGTTAGAGTTAGCTGGATTAATAAGAGGGAAAAGAAACAAGATAATCGTCAAATCTAATCGCCAAATAAGTGGGCAAATTAGATTAATCTACAGTCACACTTTCCAAAGATTTGAGATTCATTTTTTAGTAGACCATGGAACCGTAGAAATTCCATATGAACGTCGGAGCATCGGAGTAGACAAGGGATACACGGAGGCTTTCTATGACTCAGATGGTCAGGCACACGGCAAAAATCTAGGTAGAGTAACAACCAAGAAGTCCGACAGAATCTGCTCAAAAAACCGCAACAGAGGAAGACTTTGGGCGCTTCACAGGAAGTTAAAAAAAATCGATCCAGCTAAATCGGCTCGAATCCTCGAAAATAACCTGACCAGAAAAACGGAAAATCGCCGATACCGAAAAAATCAATCAGAGATAAAGGCGATTATAGGAGCCGCTTCCAAGTCTCTTTTCAAAGGAGAATCATTAAAGGTATTTGCAGAAGATTTAACACAACCAATTAGAACCAAACGCCAGTCCAAGGCCATGTCTCGCAAGCTCAATAGTTGGATGAAAGGACAGATGCGGAACTCCTTGCAGAAATGGGCTAATTGGACTGGGTCGGTTGTCACAGAAGTCCAGCCTAGTTACACGTCGCAAGTTGACTCCGTGACTGGAACCCTATTGGGTAAAAGGAGCGGGGACAGTTTTACCAGATTTAATGGGGTCGTGTTGCAGGCTGACCACAATGCTGCTAAAAACATCCTTGATCGAGGTACAGACAAGGAGATTTCCCGGTACATGAGCAAAACCGAGGTTCAAACAGTGTTGCTGCGTCGTACCGCGCGTTTCTTGAAGGGTATGGGACTGAGTCTGCTAGATGCAGTTGAGCTTGGATGGCTTGACTCCAAACATGAGCTTTGCTCGGGCTTTCAAGCAACTCTTGGTCGAGATGCCAGGAAAGCCTAGACAGATGAGTGGGAGGCTTAACTCCAATTGCTGACTACCACTCCTCACTCAGGCAATAATAAATTGCACCTTGACCGTCTTATCCGGGTTTATCCCGATTTATCCCGGTTCAAGAGTATCTCTAGATTGATATAGCAGGAAATCAGCTTGCACCAACATATTTGTAGATTCCCAGATCATACAGCATGGTAGACCTGACCCCAAATCCTAGTTTTAGTTTGACTATTTGCTTAACATACCCCAACCGTGCCGGGATGTTAGCCAGCGTAACTCAAGCGATCGCATCTGTTGGCGGTCAATTGGGAGAAATTATGGTGGTGGAGAAAACTCGGAAAATTGCTACTCGTGAGATTACCGTAGATGCAGCTAGCAGTGAACACGCTGAACAGATTGTACAAGCGGTGTCAGAAGTGCCCGATGTCGAAATCCTAAATGTCTATGACCGCACCTTCAACCTCCATCGCGGTGGCAAAATCAGTGTCAACAGCAAAATCCCCCTCAAGCATCAATCTGAATTGGCTATGGCTTACACTCCTGGTGTAGGTCGGATTTGTAAAGCGATCGCATCTGACCCAGAACAGGTCTACTCCCTTACCATTAAAAGCAACATGGTTGCTGTGGTCACCGATGGCAGTGCAGTGTTGGGGTTGGGTAACTTAGGACCAGAAGCCGCTTTGCCAGTGATGGAAGGGAAAGCAATGCTGTTCAAAGAGTTTGCTGGTATTGATGCTTTTCCTATCTGCCTAGCTACCCAAGATACGGATCAGATCGTGGAAACCGTTAAAACTATCGCGCCGGTTTTTGGTGGTATTAACTTAGAAGATATCAGTGCTCCCCGTTGCTTTGATATTGAAGCGAGACTGCGGCAGGAGTTAGATATTCCAGTCTTTCACGATGACCAGAACGGTACGGCTATTGTCACCCTTGCTGCCTTGACCAATGCCCTGAAGGTAGTTAAAAAATCCCTAGAAGAGGTAAGAATTGTTATTAATGGAGCAGGCGCTGCCGGTATGGCAGTTGCCCGGTTACTCCGTAAAGCTGGTGCAGGTGCAATTTGGATATGCGACTCCCAAGGCATTATTTCCACTAAACGCCCTAACTTGACTGAGCAAAAGCAAGAATTTGCTGTGGATGCTTCGGGTACTCTCGCTGGTGCCATTGGTAATGCTGATGTGTTTATTGGGGTGAGTGTACCTGGGGTTCTCACCCCAGACATGGTCAGGTCGATGGCAAATAAGCCCATTGTCATGGCTATGGCTAATCCTATCCCAGAAATTCAGCCAGAATTGGTAGTAGATGATGTAGCAGTAATGGCTACAGGTCGTAGTGACTATCCCAATCAGATTAATAATGTTCTGGCTTTTCCAGGGGTTTTTCGTGGCGCTATAGATTGTCGGGCGTCAAGCATTACGGTGAATATGTGTCTCGAAGCAGCTTTTGCGATCGCATCCCTGATTAATCCCAGTGATTTAGATCGAGAACATATCATTCCCTCAGCATTTGATGAGCGAGTTGCTCCTGCGGTTGCTGCTGCGGTGCAAAGGGCAGCACGTCAGGATGGTGTAGCATGCCATTAAGTAGTTGTATTTCGATAATTTCATGATTAAGCCATAGAAATTAGCTATTCTGGTGGCATTTAATCCATTTTTTGAGGCAGGACTGATGATTGTAACCACTACTGATGTTATTCAAGGTGCGATTGTTGAAGAGTATTTGGGCGTTGTCACTGCTGAGGTGGTTTACGGCACCAATGCACTGCGGGATTTCTTTGCTGGTATTCGAGATTTAATTGGGGGACGTACTGGCAGTTATGAAAAAGTCTTTGAAAAAGGACACCAAGAAGCCCTCAAAGAATTGAAGCAACGTGCCTCAGAACTAGGAGCAGATGCTGTGATTGGCATTGCTATGGATACTGGCACTATTAACGTTGATGAAAAGGGGGTGCTGCTACTGATTACTGCAACTGGCACAGCCATCAAAATCAAGAATTAAGGGTTGCTTGACAGTTGACGGGTAACCGTCAACTGTTGTTTAATTAAATCTGCTCAATTTCCTTGACAACTCATACTCGTTACGACTACGATTAAAGAGTGACAATCATAAAGGAATGAGTAAGACAAGATGGTTATCAATCAAGTACCCGACGTAGTATTTAAGACCAGAGTCAGAGATGAGTCAGTTGCTGGACCCAATCCCTTCCGCTGGCAAGACCGCACTACACAGGAAATTTTTGGCGGTAAGCGTATCGTGCTATTTTCCCTTCCTGGTGCCTTCACACCCACCTGTTCATCAACTCACTTACCCCGCTATGAAGAACTCTTTGATGAGATCAAAGCACAAGGGGTTGATCAAGTGATCTGCTTATCGGTCAACGATGCCTTCGTAATGTTCCAGTGGGGCAAACAGCAAGGGGTTCAGAATATCTTCTTGCTACCCGATGGTAATGGGGAATTCACCCGCAAAATGGGGATGTTGGTAGAAAAAGATAATCTCGGTTTTGGTATGCGTTCTTGGCGCTACTCTATGGTGGTAGATGACGGCAAGATTGAAAAAATGTTTGTAGAACCAGGCTATGAAGATAACTGCCCTACTGATCCCTTCGAGGTCTCAGATGCAGATACAATGCTGAACTACTTAAAGTCAGCTAAAAAGTAATATCCCTCCGACCTTACTTAAGGCTTTATCAGTAGAGGCATTGCAGGTAACGCCTCTACTGTTTTCAGTTTGGTGCGTAAGTCCTGATAATCGTGGATTTACTTGAGAGTTAAACAAAAATTATTATTTTGGGGGATCAGTAAAATTTTCCCTTCAACGGCTATTGCGTTTATATAGATAAAATAAGTAATCTTTCCACGGAATAGTAATTAAGAAGTTTGGGGGAGTCATGAGCTACGATTTTGATTTATTCGTTATTGGTGCAGGTTCCGGAGGAATTGCTACAGCTAGACGAGCCGCAGAATATGGGGCAAAAGTAGGCATTGCAGAATTTGACCGTTTAGGTGGAACTTGCGTAAATCGTGGCTGCGTTCCTAAGAAGCTGATGGTTTATGCCTCCCATTTTCCTGATCAATTTGAAGAGGCACAGGGATATGGCTGGAGTAAGGTACACAGTACCCTGGATTGGACAACAATGATCACAGCAGTGAATCAGGAAACAGAACGCCTCAATGGCATTTACCAACGTATGTTGGATAACTCCAAAGTGGAACTGTTTCAGGGTTATGCTAAGTTCGTGGATTCCCACACCATAGACATTGGCAGACGCAAAGTAACTGCACAGAAAATCTTGATTGCAGTAGGAGGACATCCGGTAAAGCCCGATATTCCTGGAATTGAAAACGCGATTACCTCTGATGATATCTTCCACCTCAAGGAACAACCGAAGCGGATCGTGATTCTTGGGGGTGGCTATATTGGTGTCGAGTTTGCCTGTATTCTCAATGGCTTAGGCTCTGAAGTCACGGTGGTTATTCGTCGTGATCAGATTTTACGGGGATTTGATGCCGAGATCGGTTCCGAGATTCAACAAGCCATGGAGAAGCATGGAATTCGCGTGCTAAATAACAGTAAGATCATCGCTATTGAAAACACATCAGCCGGTCTGAATGTAACGGTACAAGGACAATCACAAACAACTATAGTTGCTGATGCTGTCAGTTTAGCTGCCACAGGACGTATACCCAATATCCAGAATCTAGGTTTAGAGAATACTGGAGTAGCAATTGAAAACGGTGCGATCGCAGTCGATAAGTACAGTCTTACCACAGAAGACCATATCTTTGCCGTAGGGGATTGTACTAACCGCATGAACTTAACTCCCGTTGCGATTAATGAAGGTCGTGCCTTTGCCGATACCGTATTTGGTGGCAAATCCCGGATCATGAGCTATGAGAATGTCCCAACCGCAATTTTTACCACACCCGAAGCAGCTACTGTTGGTCTAAGTGAGGCCGAAGCACGGGAAAAATATGGGGATGCGGTAAAAGTCTATCGTTCTCGGTTCAGAGCGATGTACTATACTCTACCCGGTCGGGATGAAAAAACCCTGATGAAGTTAGTGGTTGACCAAAACACTGACAAAGTCTTGGGTGCTCATATGGTAGGAGACCATGCAGCAGAGATTATTCAAGGAATTGCGATCGCATTGAAAACTGGAGCTACCAAAGCTAACTTTGATGCTACTGTTGGAATTCATCCCAGTTCTGCAGAAGAGTTTGTCACAATGCGCTAAGGGCTAGCAACTGTTGACGATTTTCTCCAAATATCTTGCAGTATCTCCAAAAATATGTTAGAATTTGATTATGAATCTAGTGTCATTGAAAACATTCTGGTTCCTTGAATTGAAGCCGAAAACCAAAGCTTTAATGATAGTGGTTGCGTTTTCTATTAAACACAGATTTATGCGCCTTGAGCGGAACAAAACCGATCTTGGCCTTGGGAGATACCCCCTGGCTGCGAGAGCAGCTTGCATTAGTGGGCTAAAATCTGCAAAGTAGATTTTGGTAGCTAAAAAGTATCGGACTTAAAAAGCTTTCTAAATTTTCTAAATACAGTTGTAACTAGGGCGTGTGTTCACGCCCTAGTTTCGTACTATAGCGCTTTCACTTCAGATGTGAAAATTTATAGCAATTCACGAATGCCTCTAATAAGGCATTATTACTAAGTGCTTAAATACTTTTAGTTCTCAAGATCAACACTACTGAATTAGAATAAATCCTAAAAAAGCCCCTAGAACTGTATTATCAGGAAGGAATGGCTGATGTTTAACTCAGATGTATTGAGTTAAACATCAGCATCCAGTGCTAGAAAGCCCAAGTTTCCCCATGTCATCTTTACAAAAATTAGAAAAATTCGTCAAAATACCTAATAAAGTTAAAACCCGCCGCATTCTTTGGTTTGAACGATTAATGGCGATCATCGCCTTGATTAATCTGCTTTTAGTGTTCTTTGACCTCAGCTATATCCCCTTAAGAGATTTCTGGCTACATCAAAAAATTCAGGTATTTAGCTTTAGCATTGGTCCGATCAAATCCAAAGGCTTTCCCCTATCGATTCCCATTCCTGATATCACTCCATTCTACGACCAATTTAAAGGTATTGAAGACAACAGAGATACTAAAAAATATTTGGACAAAGTTGATCAACTGGAAAACCAAATTAACAAGATAGGATTATCTTCTATAGAAGACTCTATAGAAGTAGAAAAAAAACTTAAGGAGCTGCGCGAAATTAGCTCAGAAATGATTGCTACCAATCCTTTTCAAGTAGCCAATAAAACCGGCAACTTGGAAAAGATTAAAAATAAGATGCGTAAGCACATACCCAATTCTGAGGATTCAGCAAAAGAGTCATTTATGCAGTTTTGGACTCAAAAGTACTTAGCAAGCCATAGTCAAGAGAAGGGTTTGGGATTTTTTAACACCGAGATTAAACCATTAATAGAAACTAACTATTACCGTCCCATTGGAGAAAATGGCGAATTCATAGACCTATTCGGACTAATTGACTTCCCATATTTTATCTTATTTGGTACAGAGTTTTTGGCTCGTACCTGGTTGATCAGTCGCCGTCATTCTGGACTCAAGTGGCAAGATGCCATGTTGTGGCGCTGGTATGACATATTTTTGCTAATACCCTTATGGCGGTGGTTACGAATTATTCCCGTTACTATTCGCTTAGGTCAAGCTAAATTAATAGACCTGAGTGCCATTAGCAGAGAAATCCGCTCCGGATTTGTTGCCAGTATTGCTCAAGAGATGACAGAAGTTGTCGTAATTCAAGTTATTAACGAAGTTCAGGGCTCCATTAGCCGGGGTGAAATTACCAAATGGTTGTCTCAACAGGAAGTCCGCCCCTACATTGACCTTAATGACACTGATGAAGTGTCAGAACTCACCACCATCATGGTAAAGATGACAGTTGATCAAGTGTTACCCAAAATCCGCCCTGATCTAGAGGCTCTCATGAAACACTATCTGGACATGAGCCTTAAACAGTCCACAATTTATCAAGGACTTCAGAATGTACCAGGACTCGGAGAATTCCAGAAGCAGCTAACAGATGAATTGGTTAAAAACATTTTTCAGGCACTCTATGATGGGATTAATACTCTGATACAAGAAGACCCAGTTGCTGACGAACTCCTGGAACACCTACTCAAAAATTTAAGGGAAGTCTTAGGGGCAGAAATTAAGACCAAGGATAGATTACAGGAGATTCAGTATTTGATCACAGCTTGGTTAGAGGAATTCAAAATAAATTATGTCCGGCGCTTATCGGAAGAAGACTTAGATAAAATTTTAGATGAAACCAGAGCAATTCGTCAAAAATTTCATTAATAGTACTATAGATGTTTGAAATTATGTTAGGTACTTTCGTTCTAGGTTTTAGGGAACAGGCAACAGCGGATCATTGCAACGCAACATGCAAGAGAGAATAGGGAATAAAAAATAGAATTTGTTTTTTTAGATTATAGCTATTAAAAACATTTAAATAACAATTTTCATATTAAACTATCACTTAATAAATCATATTTTTTAACATATAATTGCTGACACCTGAATGCTTTAATTTAGAATAACATATGCATGATAAAAAACAGAAAAAAAATTTTATTATTCTAAATATTGAAATAAACTCATAAAGTTTGACCCAATAAAGCCCATAAGCTAAAATACTTATTGGTCAACAAAAATCAAGTTAATTTCTAGGGTCAGCTTGCTCTAAGGTACGCTTTCCGTTCTCCTAGGTCGTCGCTACGCGAACGGTGAATTTAATTCGCCACGGGTCGCACCGGAGGAAATAGGGCTGTGAAGTGGGAAAGTGCTAACGCACCAGACACCAAGCAGGGATTATACTTCAAAACTACCCATGTTCAAGTTTTGATCAGGCCAGCATTTGAGTTGCTAATTGCGTTAGACTCAAACATAGCACTAGACCTTGGGCTTGTGCTATGTAGATGTCCATAAGCTTTTGGGCGGTTAGACTTCTTGGAAAAGAATTTGCCATGAAGTGGGTTGACCCCACTTTTTTTATTGGATTGGTGCCATGACTCATCCCCTGATTCCACAACTAATCGATTTAGCCACGCCATTGGCTCAAGATTTAGGATTAGAGATTGTAGAGGCTCTCTTCCAGACCAACAGACGCCCACCCGTGCTGCGTGTCTATATCCGCAACCCCATTCGTGACACTAGCTTGGATGACTGTGAACGCATGAGTCGTGCTTTAGAAGCTCAGTTAGATGCTAAGGACATCATTTTAGACACGTACGTTTTGGAAATTTCCAGTCCTGGGATCACACAGGACTTAAGCACAGACCGAGAATTCATTTCTTTCAAAGGGTTTGGTGTGATTGTTCAGACATCTGAACCTTATCAGGGGCAGCAAGAGTGGCGTGGGCAGTTAATTCGCCGGGATGAGAGCGGAGTTTATCTCAATCTCAAGGGTCGCGCGTTTGGAATTCCCCGTCAGCTCGTGTCCAGAGTAAAACTCGATGATGGGGGTTAAATTTTGCTTGAAGGTTGGTAGGGGGGCAGTATTTGTAAAGAAAATGGCTCAACTATAGATCTACAAGTGCTTCTGCCCTACAAGCTTCAAGGTTGAGGATTGAAGTTTAACTTGATTTACTTTAAATCCCAAGACAATTGCCATGGATAGATTTAAGACGGAGATTTGCTGATGTCAATAGTTAGTTTGCCTGGACTTAAGGCAATGATAGAAGAAATTAGTCAAAGCCACAATATACCTAGGTCTGCAGTTCAACAGGCATTAAGAGAAGCACTGCTAAAAGGCTATGAGCGCTATCGCCGTTCTCAACGGCTAGACCAAAGATTTCATTTTGACGAAGAATATTTTGACAACTTTGAAGTCGATCTTGATATTGAAGAAGAAGGCTTCCGCGTTTTGTCTACCAAAACCATTGTCGAAGAGGTACAAAATAGTGACCATCAAATTTCTCTCAAAGAAGTCCAGGAAGTTGCCTCTGAAGCACAATTGGGAGATTCAGTGGTTTTGGATGTGACTCCAGACCAAGGAGAGTTTGGTCGCATGGCAGCGATTCAAACCAAGCAGGTGCTCTCTCAAAAACTCCGAGACCAACAGCGTAAGCTGATTAAGGAAGAGTTTCAAGACCTAGAAGGAACTGTTCTGCAATCTCGATCACTACGGTTTGAGCAGCAGTCTGTTATTATGGCACTCAGTAGTGGTTTTGGTCGGCCAGAGGTAGAAGCCGAACTGCCCAAACGGGAACAGCTCCCCAATGATAACTATCGCATTAACTCCACCTTTAAGGTTTATCTGAAAAAAGTCCGGGAAGGCCCTCACCGTGGTCCTCAGCTGGTGGTATCCAGAGCGGCGGCTGGTTTAGTGGTCTATCTGTTTGCCAACGAAGTCCCAGAAATAGAAGATGAGGTGGTAAGGATTGTCGCAGTGGCACGGGAAGCTAATCCTCCTTCCCGTCATGTCGGACCAAGGACTAAAATTGCTGTAGATACCCTAGAGCGAGATGTAGATCCAGTGGGAGCTTGCATCGGTGCTAGAGGTTCCCGCATTCAAGTGGTGGTGAATGAACTACGAGGTGAAAAAATCGACGTAATTCGTTGGTCTCCTGACCCATCTACCTATATTGCTAACGCTCTTAGCCCAGCCCAAGTGGATCAGGTGCTGCTAGTTAATCCAGAAGAACGTCAAGCCCATGTTTTAGTAGCAGAAGACCAGCTCAGTTTAGCTATAGGAAAAGAGGGACAAAATGTTCGCCTTGCCGCCCGCCTTACAGGCTGGAAGATTGACATTAAAGATGCTGCGGAATACAAAAAAGAGACTACAGACATCTCTAAACACGATACCCTAGAAGAAGAAGATGTCGATAGCAATGAGTTAAAGGAAGATTACGAAGAAGGAGTAGAAATGCCAGAAAATGTACTGGATCCTGAGCCAGTGCTTGATTTGAGTGCTCAAGAAGAAGAATAAGGAGTTTTAGGGGTTCACCCTGAGGTGAGGAAAGTTTGGCCAAGGTTGAGAATGGTAATGGTATACAATGATAGCCCTAAGCTTGTCGGTTTAGAATGGTAGTGGGGTGCGCGCTATCCGCTCTGGTCAAGAATTCTTTGACAGTTTTCTTCCAAACCAATGACTTATTCAATCCTTCCACTTCTGCGCTCTTTACTCTACCGCCTACCCCCTACCGCCTACTGCCGGTGGGTGTGGTGATTTTCTTCTTGTGTTAGTCATCCGAGTCTCAAGGGTGTGAGTATCTCTACTAGCGATGCAGCGAGGTAGCGCGGTCTTGGGGGTTCCCCCCATGAGCGACTACCGGTGCGGTCTTGGGGGTTCCCCCCATGAGCGACTGCATCAAGAATAGTTTTTCATCTTCTGCTCATACCACCGGGCACGCCCACACCCGTTTGACCGCCTTTTGGCAGCGATGCAGAGGTGCGACCCGTGGCGAATTAAATTCGCCTAGGTCAAACGCACCATTACGGTCTTGGGAAGGCAGCGCCTTCACGCGGGGGTTCCCCCCATGAGCGACTGCATCAAGATTTTTGGTTTCATTGGGTAACTCAATCAGGTAAACAGGGCGTTTGCCCAATCGCAAACGCCCTACAAGCCTCCATCTACCGTACCATTTAAAGAAGGAGGACAAGTGAAATTTTACAAACCGAAAACCCTTATGAAACCCAACTATCGACGTTGTCTTAGCTGCCGGAAAGTAGCACCAAAACAAGAGTTTTGGCGTATTGTCCGAGTCTATCCGTCACGAAAGGTACAATTAGATCAGGGTATGGGTCGTTCAGCTTACTTATGTCCTCAAGTGAGTTGCCTAGCGGCGGCTCAAAAGAAAAACCGACTGGGGCGATCACTGCGTGCATCGGTGCCAAAAAATCTGTACGAAACTTTATGGCAGCGTTTAGCTACCATGCCAAGCCAACCAAATTTAGGTAATTAAAGGGTGAATAAGCGCGGCAATTGCTTCCATGTATGTTCCTCCGGTGAACATACGTAATCGTTAGGATACAAAGGAAGTCACTAGTTCTATTGATGCTCTGGTTTGAAAAGGGAGGTGAATTTACTTCGATTATACGCAATCGCTACCTTTAAAGGCATACGCGGTGATTAGGCGGTTTAACCGAACCGTCAATGTAGAATGCTGCTTGGCTTTTTTCACAGGAAAGAAGCACGCGATAATAGATAAACTTATCAAACTACCGTTGAGGTGAACACACCAACGAAAAAGCATGGATGGTTGATTATCTGTTGAGCATCGCTTATCTTATCGTTTAAGCTTTCCAATAAAGCTTGATCAAGTAAAAAGTCATTCGAGTAGTTGAGTATGGTTTAACAACACGTAGGTACGACAGGGGAATAGTGCATGAACAGCGGCAAAGTCAGAATTTACGAATTATCACGGGAATTGAATTTGGACAACAAGGAAATTTTGAGCATCTGTGAAGGACTCAATATTGCAGTTAAAAGTCACAGTAGCACGATTACAGAATCGGATGCCCAACGGATTCGCACGACAGCCGAAAAATATTCTGACCAACTAGCAGCTGTAAGCAATACCGAAGGTGAGTCATCGGCAAATAAAGGTTCTAAGTTAAGCTCTGGTAAATTAATTAGACCTCCCAAAGGGGAGCGGAAGCAGCAAATTGTCGAGCTCCGTAAGCACAAACGCAGTTCTGGGAATACTTCTAGCCAGAGAACTAATCAAATGGCAATCCCACCCCAACCTCCCATCAAGCCGACTGCTATACCCCCCCGTCAGCCTAGCACTCTCAATCGACAGCAGGTCACTGAAGAGGACACCAAGATTAAGCAGGATACTAAACCCGAACTAGCGGCTAAACCAAAACCAGAGCCTAAACCTGAACTAGCGGCTAAACCAAAACCAGAACCTAAACCTGAACTAGCGGCTAAACCAAAACCAGAGCCTAAACCTGAACTAGCGGCTAAACCAAAACCAGAGCCTAAACCTGAACCAGCCGCTAAACTAAAACCAGAGCCTAAACCTGAACCAGCCGCTAAACCAAAACCAGAGCCTAAACCCGAACTAGCCGCTAAACCAGTCCAGAAGGTGTCACAGGATAGTACTGCCTCACCTAAGGTTACAGAAAAACCAAAATTAACTGGACCGCCTGTAAGAATATCACAACCAAAAACTCAGCCTGCTAAGGTTGAGCGACCGATCAAATCAAACCAAAAGGGTTCTTCGGGTTCAAAGTCAGTAAAGAGTCCAACTCCTAACAAATCCCCTGTTATCAATAAGCAGTCAACCCCTTCAGAAACATCACCACCAAAACGTTCTAGTTCACCAAGGCCGACCATTCCTGAACTCCAGCGACCTCCAAAAAGAACCAAGCCAGGTCTTGACAAGGACAATTCTCAAGTAGCAGCAATGGATGCTGACTCAACGGGTCTGACAGAATCTGATCAAGACACCAACACCTTAGTCAATGAATCTGAGGAAATGCTCAAGGAGGTCAAGCTCTGGCGACCATCTGTCCCCCGACCTGCTAAGAAGAAAGAGTGGCAGGCAGAAAATGGAGAAGAAGAAGACAAAGTCCAGAAGGGGAAATCCGCCAAACTCAAGCGGCGACCTAAAATGATTCTGGATGATGATGATGATCTCGAAACAGGATCAGATCAAAACGATAACAAAATCGATGGTTCATTTTCAGTTAGTCTTTCTCTGGCTCGTCCTCCGAAACCAAAGTCTCTGCAAAAACAGCAAACCCAACCAACTACTGCGAGTGTTAGCCACAGGAAGAAGCCTTCTAAAAGCAGTAGTAGCAGTAAGTCGGATCATCGCGATCGCCGTCGTACACAGAAAACTCAGCCCAAACGCCCAGAACAAATTGTTTTGAGAGACTCACTCACCATTAGAGACCTGGCTAATGAACTGGCTATTGCAGAAACTGACATTGTTAAAATGCTCTTCTTCAAAGGCATAGCTGTGAGTGTTACCCAGACTTTGGATGTTCCTACTGCCACAATGGTAGCTGAGGAAGTGGGAGTCAAGGTCGAGATGGAAGAAGAAGCCTCTGCTGCGACTAAGGTGGAAATGCTGGATGTCCAAGACCTGGAAAACCTCGAGCGGCGTCCACCTGTGGTGACAATTATGGGTCATGTTGACCATGGTAAAACGACTCTACTCGATGCCATTCGTGAAGCAAAAGTGGCTCAAGGAGAAGCCGGTGGAATTACCCAGCATATTGGCGCATACCACGTAGATGTTGAGCATGAGGATAAAATGCAGCAGGTTGTCTTCTTAGACACCCCCGGTCACGAAGCCTTCACAGCCATGCGGGCAAGGGGAACAAAAGTAACCGATATCGCTGTGCTAGTGGTAGCGGCTGATGATGGGGTACAACCTCAGACCCTTGAAGCCATTAGTCATGCTAGAGCTGCTGAAGTTCCACTCGTGGTTGCTATTAACAAAATTGATAAAGCTGGAGCTCAACCTGATCGGGTTAAGCAAGAATTATCAGAACGGGGGTTAGTCCCAGAAGAATGGGGTGGTGAAACGATTATGGTACCAGTGAGTGCTATCCAAAGGGAAAACTTGGATTCACTGCTGGAGATGATTATATTGGTCTCAGAGCTAGAAGAACTCTCTGCTAATCCGGATCGACCAGCAAAAGGTACAGTGATTGAAGCTCACCTAGATAAAGCCAGAGGTCCTGTTGCCACCTTCTTAGTGCAAAACGGTACTTTGCGGATCGGTGATAGCTTGGTTGTTGGTTCAGTTTTCGGTAAGGTCAGAGCCATGCTTGATGACCGAGGAGAGCGAGTGGAACAAGCTAGTCCCTCGTTTGCGGTGGAAGTCCTTGGCTTGAGTGATGTTCCAGCTGCTGGTGATGAGTTTGAAGTCTTTGAGAGTGAAAAACAAGCCCGGGCAGTTGCTGGTCAAAGAGCTCAACAGCAACGTCAATCTCGCCTGCAAACTCGCATGAAATCACGGCGAGTTACCCTCACTGAATTATCAGCCCAGGCTCAAGAAGGTGAACTCAAAGAACTCAACTTAATTTTGAAGGCAGACGTTCAAGGCTCGGTGGAAGCTATTCTGGGATCCCTCGAACAGCTGCCCCAAAATGAAGTGCAAATTCGAGTTCTACTGGCTGCCCCTGGGGAAGTCACCGAAACGGATGTGGACTTAGCGGCTGCTAGTGGTGCAGTTATTGTTGGCTTTAACACTACCTTAGCTCCTGGTGCTCGACCAGCAGCTGAACAGGAAGGGGTAGATGTGCGGGAATACAACATCATCTACAAACTCCTGGATGATGTTCAAGGTGCTATGGAAGGTCTGTTAGAGCCAGAAGAGGTAGAAGAACCATTGGGTGAAGTAGAAGTTCGAGCTGTCTTCCCAGTGGGTCGTGGTGCCGTTGCAGGTTGCTATGTACTCTCAGGCAAAGCCGTGCGCAATTGCCGTTTACGAGTGCGGCGTGGTGGCAAAGTTATCTACGAAGGAGTTTTGGATTCCCTCAAGCGTGTTAAGGATGATGTCAAGGAAGTCAATGCTGGCTACGAATGTGGTATGGGTGTTGATAAATTCAACGACTGGGCGGAAAAAGATCTCATTGAAACCTATCAGATGGTAACCAAGCGACGGACTCTCTCCCTGAAGTAGGGCGCTCGGGTTGTTCTTACCCAGGCATCCCTTGCCGGGTAGGTTGTTTTGTTTAAGGTTGAAGGTTAAAGGTTATTGATACGAGTTGCTCTGTGGAAAGCTTGCAATTGTCAAGGTTCCATCCAAAGCAACTTTTAACCTGTTAACCGATAACCTCCAACCCTAACCCTTCCAAATTGTAAGTATTAAGTGTTGCTAAAAGCACAATCTTAAAAAAGCAGATAGGATAGTTTACAGGTAAGCTTAATAGTTTACCACTTAAGCATTACCCAACTAGATTCATCTGTATTAAATTTTGGTAAGGTGCATATGGCAAGCTTCGTTAAATCCGAATCCGGACAATTAGATCACGACACTCAAGTTTGGGACAGTCTCAAACAAGCCATAGCCGCTAGTTCAGGATTTCAACGCTGGCAAATGGAACATCCCTTAGGTGAACAATTTCAGGATTACAGTCTTGATAGCCGAGTGCGTCGTTACTTACGAGAAACTCTAGAAATGCTTGCCTACTGAACTCCCAGATAGGACTCACCTCCTATCTGGGCTGATGTATTGTGATTTTAATTGATGAGTGCTTTGTGGCAGAAACGGGCAAAGCAATAGATAAGCTTGCTTAAAATTCTTCCTTTTATTCCTTCACTAAGGAAGAATTTCATAAAGTGCAAATAAGTAGTGCTATTTCACTGGTGGTATTTTAAAGATTTAGGTAGGTAGAAGTCAACCATTACTGCATTACTACCGTTGACTGTTTCCTGTCAATGGTCAACGGTCAACGGTCAAAGAGCTGCTGGACGAAAGACAAATCAGGAAGGATAATTAGCATTGCTGCTGATTTAGGAGTTGACATGGCCTTTGAATATCCTGATGATCTGAAATACCTTGATAGCCACGAATATGTGCGGCTTGATGGCGAAATTGCCACTATTGGTATTACCGCCTTTGCCATTGACCAACTGGGTGACTTAGTTCTTCTGGAACTCCCAGACATTGAGGACACCATAGAGAAGGGTAACAAAGAAAATGATCAAAGCTTTGGAACCATTGAATCGGTCAAGGCAGTTTCGGATCTATATTCACCGGTATCAGGTACGGTGGTAGAACGAAATGAGGAGATGATTGAGGCTCCTGAGAAGATTGCAGAAGACCCCTATGGTGAAGGCTGGTTAATTAAAGTGCGGCTGAATGACCCTGATAACCCACTGGAGGGTGTCCTTTCTGCTGAGGAGTACAGTGCCAAAGTCGAGGCAGAGTAAACTATAAATTGCTTATAAAAGCAAGTAACTTAAGATACAGCTATTACGAAGGTTTTGTAAAAAGCTGATACATAGGGTTGTCATAACTGAACCCGGCTGTGTAAAGTTGTGTATCTAGAATCAATCTAGCAACACGCCTAGGTTGTAGTATGCTAGGTTGTCATACTGTATATTTAGAACTAAATTGCTTTAGGTCTAAATCGCTTTAGTTATACATCCGGGCTTTGTGTATCTATAGATTTACCAACTTAGGGGGTCACAGCCCTCAAAAGTGACCCCCACCTTCGCTGCTTAATTCACAAATGGGTTTACTATGCAGAATTTGGATATCCAGGATCAAAAAAATAGAGCAAATACTCAGTCGTTGCTTAAATCTGACCCTACTGTTTCCGCATCAAAAACATTACCATCTACCGATGCTTTTGTCAATCGACACATAGGTCTAAATCCAGATGCAATCGAGCAAATGCTCAACGTCCTGGGTATATCCACTATAGATAGCCTGATTGAGCAAACTGTACCCGCCGCTATTTGGCTTAATCAACCCCTGCAGTTACCAGCGGCAAAAAGCGAGTATGCTGCCCTGGCTCAGCTAAAAGAAATTGCATCTAAGAATCAAGTATTCCGGTCTTTGATTGGCATGGGATATTACGACTGCATTACCCCACCTGTAATTCAACGGAATATCCTAGAAAATCCTGGTTGGTACACTGCTTACACCCCTTACCAAGCAGAGATTGCTCAGGGACGACTCGAAGCACTACTCAACTTCCAGACTATGATTATAGACTTGACTGGTCTGGAAATTGCTAATGCTTCCTTGCTGGATGAAGGAACAGCAGCAGCAGAAGCTATGAGCATGAGCTATGGTCTGTGTAAAACGAAAGCCAAACACTTCTTTGTTTCTGAAACCTGTCATCCCCAAACTATTGCAGTGGTACAAACCAGGGCTAGACCTTTGGGCATTGAGGTGATTGTTGGTGACCACCGCACTTTTGAATTTGACCAAGACATTTTTGGAGCTCTGCTTCAGTACCCAGCAACGGATGGCACCATATACGATTATCGGGAATTTATCGATAAGGCTCATGGTGCTAAAGCTTTAGTAACTGTGGCAGCTGATATTCTAAGCCTTGCCCTGCTTACACCCCCAGGAGAATTTGGGGCTGATATTGCTATAGGTTGCACCCAGCGCTTCGGTGTTCCCCTAGGATATGGGGGACCTCATGCAGCTTATTTTGCTACTCGGGCAGCTTATAAACGGCAAGTACCAGGACGTATCGTTGGCGTATCAAAAGATGCTAATGGTAAAGCAGCACTGCGCTTGGCACTGCAAACCCGTGAACAACATATCCGTCGTGACAAAGCCACAAGCAATATTTGTACTGCCCAAGTGCTTTTGGCCGTAATAGCTTCAATGTATGCAGTTTATCATGGGCGAGAGGGCATCAAACGTATTGCCGAGAGAATTCATCAATTAACGGTTATCCTAGCGGAGGGACTGAAACGCTTAGGTTACACTATTAGCTCAGAACCGTTTTTTGATACCTTGCGCGTAGAATTAAGCGATCGCTCTGTGTCAGGAATTATCGAAGCAGCTGAAGCACGTCAAATTAATCTACGTATTATTGATTCAACTACTATCGGGATTTCCCTGGATGAGACAACGACGGCTAGGGATTTAGTAGACTTGTGGGAAATTTTTGCAAGTTTAGGGGAACCAAGCAGTGCATCCCTACTCTTTACTGTGGAAGAGTTGGCGGCTGAGGTAACACGTAAGGTGGCAGATGATTTTAATGAACCGTTTGCTCGCCATAGTACCTACTTAACCAACCCAGTATTCAACCGCTATCACTCAGAAACGGAGTTACTGCGCTATTTGCACCGCCTGGAAAGTAAGGATTTGGCTCTAAACACGTCGATGATTCCTCTGGGTTCGTGTACCATGAAGCTGAATGCTACTGCTGAGATGGTGCCAGTGACATGGCCGGAATTTGGCAAGATTCATCCCTTTGCTCCGGTGTCCCAAACTCAGGGATATCAACTTCTATTCCAGCAGCTGGAAGAATGGTTAGCAGAAATTACTGGCTTTGCTGGCATTTCTCTTCAACCTAATGCTGGTTCCCAAGGGGAATATGCAGGATTACTGACTATTTGTAAGTACCATGAAAACCGGGGAGAAAGCGATCGCAATATCTGTTTAATTCCTACTTCTGCCCATGGCACCAATCCCGCCAGTGCAGTGATGGCTGGTTTAAAAGTGGTGGCTGTTGCTTGTGATGAAATGGGCAACATTGATTTAGACGATTTGAGGAAGAAGGCCGAGCACCATAGTCAAAACCTAGCTGCTCTGATGGTGACTTATCCCTCTACCCATGGTGTGTTTGAACAAGAGATTAAAGATATCTGTGCCATTGTCCACAACCATGGGGGGCAGGTTTATATGGATGGGGCGAATATGAATGCCCAAGTGGGGCTGTGCCGTCCAGGGGACTTTGGGGCAGATGTGTGTCACCTGAACCTGCACAAAACCTTCTGTATTCCCCACGGTGGGGGTGGACCTGGCATGGGACCAATTGGGGTGATGCCTCACTTAGTACCATTCCTGCCCAAAACCTTACAGCCTCAACCTTCCACTTTATCTATTGGTGCAATTTCTGCCGCACCCTGGGGAAGTGCCAGCATTCTCCCGATTTCCTGGATGTATATTGCCATGATGGGGAGTGCGGGGTTAACTGAGGCGACTAAAGTGGCTATTCTTAATGCTAATTACATGGCTAAGCGGTTAGACCCTTACTATCCTGTTCTGTACAAGGGGAACAATGGATTAGTGGCTCATGAGTGTATTGTGGATTTGCGATCGCTTAAAAAGTCTGCGGGCATCGAAGTGGATGATATTGCCAAACGCCTGATGGATTATGGTTTCCATGCTCCAACGGTATCCTGGCCTGTAGCGGGGACAATGATGGTGGAACCTACTGAAAGTGAGTCGAAGGAGGAACTCGACCGTTTCTGTGATGCGATGATTGCCATCCGCCAGGAAATTAAAGCGATTGAATCGGGTCAGGTAGACCAAAAGGACAATCAGCTGAAGAATGCTCCCCATACAGCAGAAGCCTTGATGGTCAGTGAATGGACTCATCCCTATACCCGCGAGGAAGCTGCATACCCTGCATCTTGGTTAAGGGAACAGAAGTTTTGGCCTGTGGCAGGGCGCATAGATAATGCCTTTGGGGATAGAAATTTGGTTTGTTCTTGTGAGGGAATGGAGGCCTACATCTAACTCCAAAGTCAAGCAGGGAGTGTGGGGAGTTCCTGACTCCCTACTCCCTACTCCCTACTCCCTACTCCCTACTCCCTACTCCCTACTGAGTATTAACGAGGTGAACCAAACACCTGCACCCAGTAGTGGCGATAGGGACTAGAAGGATCGCTGACATAACCAAAGCCAATTTCTTGATACTGAGGCTTCAGTATATTACGGCGATGACCAGTGCTTCCCATCCATTGCCTAATGGTTTGAGCAGGAGTCGGGTTACCTGCGGCAATGTTTTCACCAACATAGGAATATAGATATCCTGCTGCTTTAGCGCGATCGCTTATTTTAGAACCATCCGAACCAGTATGGCTGAAAAAACCATTGCGCACCATATCTTCAGCGTGTAGCTGTGCGGCTTGAGTTAGCTCAGCAGAAAGCTGTAATGGTGGTAAGCCAGCTTTTCGCCGTTCAGCATTGGTTAGTCCAAGCAACTCAGTATTGAATTTAGCTAAGGATGAGCTACTGGTTAGCACAGTTATCTGCTCCTGAGAACCTCTGTGGAGAGTGTGATTAGAGTAATGGTTAGCCAAAACTGAGCTAGACTGAAGCACTATTTCAG
>NZ_JAAHHS010000006.1 GCF_010692395.1 Moorena sp. SIO3H5 | reverse complement strand
TCTTTCCCTTCTCGTCGCTCTTTCGATCTCTGAAACTATTCTCCATCCTGCCTTCTGGCTTCTGCCTTCTGTCTTGCTGTAAGGACGTGACTCAAGACTATTTTCAAAATGTTCACCCAAATTCATTATGTGATTCTTTCTAGAAAGAACGGTCGTTATCTGGTTGCCCAACCGAAAGCTGGTAGCCCAGAGGCTGGAGCTGGCTATCTGTTGATGTTTCGCGAACACTTTGATGCCCTGAGTTATCTCAATACCCACGGTGCTGATTTAACTGACCAATTTTCTGTAGAGTCGGTTTCAGGGAGTCAGTTGAAGAATGTACTTGAACGGTGGGGGTTTGTTGGTGTGGGTGTTGTTCAAGATCCATTGGTCCCTCAAATTGAGTTTTTTTCTTACAAATAAGGGCTGGTTATTCTCTGATTGATATTTCCTCTTGCTTGTCCATCAGGACAACAATGATACCCCATCAGGGCATACTGTTGTTAATATGCATAGATTTTGTTTAAATTTTATTAAGGAGTAAATAAAGGAGTAACTATGAAAGACCTCACTAGTTATCGAAATATCGGTATCTTTGCTCATGTTGATGCAGGCAAGACAACTACGACGGAAAGGATCCTAAAACTTACCGGAAAAATCCACAAAATTGGTGAGGTTCACGAAGGTGCAGCTACAACGGACTTTATGGAACAGGAACAAGAGCGCGGTATTACTATTCAGTCTGCCGCCACCAGTTGTTTCTGGAAAGACCACCAACTCAACATTATTGATACCCCAGGTCACGTAGACTTTACCATTGAAGTTTACCGTTCTCTGAAGGTTCTCGACGGTGGCGTTGGTGTTTTCTGTGGCTCAGGTGGTGTAGAACCCCAGTCAGAAACTAACTGGCGCTACGCCAATGACTCAAAAGTTGCTCGGATTATCTACGTCAACAAACTTGACCGTCTTGGGGCTGATTTCTACCGAGTGGTTAAGCAGGTAGAAGATGTCCTTGGTGCTAAGCCTATGGTAATGGTACTGCCCATCGGAACTGAAAACGATTTTGTGGGTTTAGTAGATTTGCTAACCCGTAAGGCATGGGTATGGGATGAGTCTGGGGATCCGATGAACTATGAGATTCAAGATGTTCCCGCCGACATGGTTGATGATGTCGAAACCTACCGCGAGCAGTTAATTGAATTGGCTGTGGAGCAGGATGACGAGGTGATGGAACAGTATCTAGAAGGGGAAGAACCAGATATCGAAAGCCTTAAGCGTTGCATTCGCAAGGGAACTCGTGATCTGGCTTTCTTCCCTACCTACTGCGGTTCATCCTTCAAGAATAAGGGAGTGCAGTTGGTACTTGATGCTGTAGTTGACTACCTGCCGAATCCCACTGAAGTCAAACCCCAGCCAGAAATCGATCTAGAAGGTAACGAAACCGGTACACTGGCCTATGTTGACCCAGAAAAACCTTTGCGTGCCTTGGCATTTAAGATCATGGATGACCGCTTTGGTGCTCTGACCTTTACCCGTATCTACTCAGGAACCTTATCCAAGGGTGACACAGTACTTAATACCTTCACCGGTAAAACTGAGCGTATTGGTCGTTTGGTAGAAATGCATGCCGATTCCAGGGAAGAAATTAACTCTGCCCAGGCAGGTGATATTGTTGCCATCGTTGGTATGAAAAATGTCCAGACTGGGCATACCCTCTGTGATCCGAAAAATCCTGCTACTCTTGAGCCGATGGTCTTCCCAGACCCCGTGATTTCCATTGCGATCGCACCTAAGAAAAAAGGTGGCTCTGAGAAAATGGGCATTGCCCTGAGCAAGATGGTACAGGAAGACCCATCTTTCCACGTTGAAACTGACCAGGAAAGTGGCGAAACGATCATTAAGGGCATGGGTGAGCTGCACCTAGACATTAAGGTTGATATCCTGAAACGGACTCATGGCGTTGAGGTGGAGGTAGGTAAGCCCCAGGTGGCATACCGTGAATCCATTACTAAGCGCATCGAAGACAGCTATACCCACAAGAAGCAGTCTGGTGGTTCTGGTCAATATGGTAAAATCGATTACATTATTGAACCTGGTGAAACCGGTACTGGCTTCCAGTTTGAGTCCAAGGTCACTGGTGGTAATGTCCCCAGAGAATTTTGGCCTGCTGTGCAAAAGGGCTTTGAGAGCAGTATTCAAAAGGGTCTGTTGGCTGGATTCCCTTGTGTAGACTTCAAGGTTACCTTGACCGATGGTGCCTACCACCCCGTAGACTCATCGGCTATAGCCTTTGAAATTGCGGCCAGGGCTGCTTATCGGCAATCCTTTGGTAAGGCTTCACCTCAATTGTTAGAGCCAATTATGAAAGTGGATGTATTCACCCCAGAAGATTACATGGGGGATGTAATTGGTGACCTCAATCGCCGCCGTGGGATGATTAAGTCTCAGGAGAAAACTCTTACTGGTGCTCGCATTAAGGCAGATGCGCCTTTGAGTGAGATGTTTGGCTATATTGGTGACCTGCGTACTATGACATCTGGTCGTGGTCAGTTCTCTATGGAGTTCTCCCACTACGCCCCTTGCCCAAATAATGTGGCAGAAGAGGTAATTAAGGAAGTGAAAGAACGTGAGGAAGCCGCTAAATAATCTTTTGATTTAGCCAGAGTTCCTGGCTGGTTTTAGACTGGCCAGGAACATCATGTTATCAATGATTAAGTTTGTGCAATCACCATTCCCATCAAGGCAATCACCGAAGCATTGTAATCAATAGCATATTCATTAGTAGACCAAGACCGCTCATCATCCACATAACTCAACATTCCCAAGCCTTTAGGGGCAATCTCATCCTGGGCATCAGTATTAGGACCCCCTACCATCAGACCAGGGATAACAATTTTTTTAGCTCGGGAAATCCGGTGATGAACATTACGCACGGAGTTGCTACCAACACCGGTAATAAAGCAAAGATTAAAATGATTCCGCCCCAGCAAATAATCTAACTGCTCAACAGCTGCCTTGTAGTAGCCTCGATTCCCAGTGATGCGGTAGGCGTAAAGCAGCGTAATTCCTTCTTCAGCTATCTTGTGATTAGATGCCCAATGGAATTTATCAATAGCTAAACGGTAGCCACTACGGTTAATCTTTTCCATAAGACTATCCGCCCTTCGCATCAGCCTAGCTGTGATTTCTAATTTCAGTTTGTCTGACCCCTTCCTTTGTTTCTGCACCAAATAGTTAACCATTGCTAGAGCAGACGGATCTTTCCAACCAAAATCACTATAGTCGAAGTCCGTGATAGTTTTAGCTAAGTATTTCTCGTAGCTAGTCTCCCCTGTAGTAATAAACAGTTCTACGGCTGCCCAGAAGCGGTCATCTTGATCTGTTTTTAAGGATTCTTGCTGATCCCACTCTCCAAAAAGATACTTACCTGAACCGGTGTCATCACCTTCTTGCCAATCCACCTTCATAGACCGCTGTTTTTGGAGAAACCCCCAGGCTTTCTGAGCCGCTTCTAAGTAGGTTTGAGCCAGTTGCTTGTCAAAGGGAGTGTAAATTCTAGCAGCCATTGCCATTACTGCTGCAAACTTGCCAGTCTCAGGTGTCGAAATCCCAAAAATGTACCGTGCTTGAGTATCTTGATTGGGTAGAATTTCCCCTGGCCAATTTTTTCCTGACAGCTTGCGGTAGACAGCACCATCCTGCCGCTGCATCTTCAACAGCCAATCTAATCCTACTTTTACCTCATCGAGTAGGTCAGGTCTACCATTTCCGCTTTCTGGTATAGTTAATTGCTTGTCCGTAAATAATTTAGGATATTGCTCGTACAAGCTTAACAACCGTCCGATGGTGACTGTCATTGGCGCAACATATTTACCAAAATCCCCAGCATCATGCCAGCCACCTTGGGCAGATTTGAAGTCACCAGCTTTATGAAACTCATCGTTGTGGGCAATAATCCCATCTTTGAGATGGCAGGGGGGATGTTTTACTCCAGATACTGAATCATTTACAGCAACACCACACCGTTGCAAATAGTAGGACCGGAGTAGCTTTGTAAAGGTATCCTTATAAATTTCTTTACCAATGCCAAACGGATAAGACTGACTATAGCCATATTTCAGGTAATAGCTACCTGATTTATCGAATTTAGCTCTGGTACTGCTAGCACAACCTTTGATTTACCTACCGGTAACTACGAAGTTAGGCTGGGCTACTTTGATGAGACTGATGGGGACAGCACCGTAGATATCAGTATTGGCGATACCGTATTGCCAACATTAACTTTCAATAACCCCCCTCCTGGTGCTGATGTTAACCCTAATGCTAATAGTTTCGTCAATGAACAAATTAGCAGTACCGTATTCATCAACAATGGAGACCTGATCACAATTAACGGTACTCGTGATCGCCAGGAATTTGCCCGAATTGACTTCATTGAATTCATTCAATCCGATGACAATTTGATTGCAGTAGATGACACGGCTACCACTCAACAAAATACATCAGTAACCATTGATGTTTTAGGAAATGACACTGATGTTGATGGAAACAGCACTCTGACCATTGTTAGTGATGCCAGCAATGGTACTGCAGTAGTGGATGACAATGGCACTGCTGAAGACTTCAGTGATGATTCTGTCATTTACACTCCTAACGATGGCTTCAATGGACCTGACAGTTTTACCTATGAGTTAAATAATGGTCTGACTAGTCAAACAGCTACTGTTAACATTGACGTTGCTGCTGTTGACGATAACAGTCTAATTGCAGTAGATGATACCGCTACCACTCAACCAGATACAGCGGTAACCATTGATGTTTTACAAAATGACACTGATGTTGACGGAAACGGCACTCTGACTATTGTCACTGATGCCAATAATGGTACTGCAGTAGTGGATGACAATGGCACTGCTGGAGACTCTAGTGATGATTCTGTCATTTACACTCCTAACAATGGCTTTAATGGAACTGACAGTTTTACCTATCAGTTAAGCAATGGTCTGCTTACTAAAACGGCTACTGTTGACATTAACGTTACTGCTGTTGGCGATGACAATTTGATTGCAGTAGATGATACCGCTACCACTCCACAAAATACAGCGGTAACCATTGATGTTTTACAAAATGACACTGATGTTGACGGAAACGGCACTCTGACTATTGTCACTGATGCCAGCAATGGTACTGCAGTAGTGGATGACAATGGCACTGCTGGAGACTCTAGTGATGATTCTGTCATTTACACTCCTAACAATGGCTTTAATGGAACTGACAGTTTTACCTATCAGTTAAGCAATGGTCTGACTACTCAAACGGCTACTGTTGACATTAACGTTACTGGTGGTGGCGATGGCAATTTGATTGCAGTAGATGACACCGCTACCACTCAACCAAATACAGCGGTAAATATTGATGTTTTACAAAATGACACTGATGTTGACGGAAACGGCACTCTGACTATTGTCACTGATGCCAATAATGGTACTGCAGTAGTGGATGACAATGGCACTGCTGAAGACTTAACTGATGATTTTGTGATTTACACTCCTGAGGATGGTTTCAGTGGAAATGACAGTTTTACCTATCAGTTAAGCAATGGTCTGACTACTCAAACAGCTACTGTTAACATTGACGTTAATTCTGGTGGCAATGTTGGCTCTTCTGCGGATATTTTTTGGCGCAATTCCCAGATTGGAAACAATCTTGCTTGGGTCATGAATGGCACTGACTTGGATCAGTCAAGTCCAATTCAAGCGGAATCACCTAATAGTTCCTTAGAGATGCGTGGTGCTGGAGACTTCGACGGCGATGGGCAAAAGGATATTCTCTGGCGTGATAGCAATACCGGAAATGTTAGCTTTTGGCTAATGGAAGGCTCTCAGCTCAAAAGCACAGCATCTACCAGCCAGACATCAGAAGACCTCAACTGGGAAATCCGTGGTACGGGAGATTTCGACAGTGATGGAGAAGAAGATATTGTCTGGCGTAATACCGAAACTGGAGAAAATGCAGTTTGGTTGATGAATGGTACGCAGCTGGATCAGGCAGTCTTCATGACCAGACAGAGTAATGGTGAGAATTTGCTGGTACCAGAAGAAGGTATATGGGAGATGCAAGGTGCTGGAGATTTAGATAACGATGGTGACGCGGATATTCTGTGGCGTAATACTGAAAGCCAAGAGGTCTACTACTGGCGAATGGAAGGTACTGAGTACGTAGAGTCAGTGTTGATTGCCTCACTACCAATGAGCGGTGAGTGGGAAGTTCGTGGTACTATGGACTTTGACAATAATAATTTTGACGATGTCCTTTTGCGTAATGGCACCACTGGACAAAATGAGATCTGGCTGATGAATCAAACGGGGCTGCAGGAGGCAGTAGCCACCCAGTCCTTAACAGGGCAGAGCTGGCAAAGCTATGTCTAATATGCCAGTCTGGTTAATTACTCATTAGTCAATAAGTAAGCATTCAGCATTCAGCAGTCAGCTGAATGCTGATGTGATCCAAAGCCTGATAAGTGACATACTCCCGACGCCGAATCTTTGATTACGGCGCGGGCTTCTTAACCTCACGATTAAGAGTTTCTGCGTAGCACTTATCTAGGTACAAAACCCCCGACAGTACGCTATCAGCAGACAGTTTCCTTTCCCCAATTGTCCTTGGGTACTTATTGATTCCACGATTACGCATTACTTCGGCTGAAGCGACATCTCTATGGTTGGAATACCCGCATTCATCACAGGTATGCCAACGGATTGAGAGGTTATTATCCCACTCGGTTCCACATTCAGGACATTGCTTTGATGTCCCTTTATGGTCAACTTCTGCGAAAAACTTTCCTCGTTTCCAACATACCCATTTCAATAATTCTCTGAACTGACCAAAGCCAGCATCAAGAGAATGCTTACCCAGAAAGCCCTTTGCCATTACTCTGTAATCAATGTCTTCTACAAAAATTGAATCAGCCTGGTCACAGAGTTGATGTGCAACTTTAAGGTGAAAATCTTTACGGGTATTACCAATTTGGTGATGTAACCGTGCTACCTTGATTTGTGCTTTTTCGTAATTCTTAGACCGTTTCTTTTTTCGAGATGCTCTACGTTGCAGCAATTTCAGCTCGCGTTGTAGGTCTATGAAAAACCTCGGTCTAGGAATCGTTAAATTATCTGATGTAGCTAGGAAATCAATCAACCCGACATCTACTCCGATTGCTCGTCCAAAAGCCTGGTTTTCCGGAACAGAAACATCAGCTTGAATGGTGATAACAACAAACCATTTTGTTCCTCGACATCTTGATACAACTCGTACAGTCTTGATTTGAAATCCTTCAGGGATTTCTCGATGTAATCTCAGATCTACAAGCCCAATCTTGGGTAGTTTGATTTGATCCCCCTTAATTGGATTAGTCGCAAACTGAGGAAACAAAAACGATTGATAGCGACCGTACTTTTTAAATCGTGGAAAACCTTTTCCTCTTTGTCTGAACGACTCCCAAGAAGTATGTAATCGCTTAATGACATCTTGAGTGACTTGAGAGTGAACTTCTTTTAAGTCAGATTCAGTCTTTTTCCATTGCGTTAACTGTCGCTTCTGTGACCTGTATCCGGGGAATGGAATGTCAGGCGACATGATATATTCCCTATTAAGCGAGCACCGATCAACTGCACACTTCCGACTATTCATCCAGTCCTTTAAGTCTCCCAGGCAACGGTTATAAAGTCGTCGGCAAGTTTCTAGCCAACTCAACATTAATTCCTGTTGAGCTGTATCTGGATAAATTCGATAAGTGTAGTTCATGATTAGTGCCATCATAATATCTTAACACAAACCAGGTGAATGATAACTGTTAATTTACATAAACCCTGTCCCGGCTATCATCCCGACACCAAATCAAAGATTATGGTGCGGGGCTTCTCGCCGGGGTAGCTAAAGTGATTAACCGAACTTGATTTTAATGCTTTCAACGACTACTTACCAGTAGGAAAAGCACCAGGTCGCACAGTCAATTTGGTATCTCGTTGATTGCGGCGCAACTCTAGGATTAAATCACTACCTACTTTAGTTTTAGCCACAGACTTCTGAACTTCTGTTGCATCTTTGACTGGCTGATCATTGATTTTGCGGATCACATCACCCGCACGCAATCCTGCTTTGGCAGCTGGGGAATTAGCTATTACTTTGGCAATCAATACTCCTTGTTCTTCATCAACCATCAACCCAGCATTGGGATTACTGTTGATTTGTTGTTTAACCTCTGGGGTTAAGGTTACCATCTGGATGCCCAAGTAAGGATGTTCTACTTTACCTTCAACAATCAGTTGCTCAGCAATTTCTTCCACCGTATTAATGGGAACGGCAAATCCTAATCCTTGAGCACCCCGAATAATAGCTGTGTTCATGCCAATCACTTCACCAGAGGCATTGAGCAGGGGTCCACCGGAATTACCGGGGTTAATAGCAGCGTCGGTTTGGATAAATTCCACTCGCTTATCTGGAACACCGACTTGAGAGCTAGAACGACCGGTAGCACTAATGATGCCAGTGGTTACAGTACTATCTAAACCAAGGGGATTACCAATTGCGATCGCCCATTCTCCTGGGGTGAGTTGATCAGAATCACCCAGAGCAACGGTAGGTAAGTTTTCCGCATCAATCTGGATCACGGCTACATCTGTCAAGGGATCGCTTCCCACTACCGTCCCTTTAAGTTGGCGACCATCCTTGAGGATTACATTAACACTATCCGCATTATCGACTACATGGGCATTGGTGAGAATATAACCATCGGTATCGATAATGAAACCTGAACCGGTACCCTGTTCAACTCGCTGTTGGGGTACATCGGGAAATGGGAACCTAAAAAATTCCCGGAACATCGGGTTTCTAAAAGTATCTGGGACTCTAGTGGCGACGGTTCTAGAAGCGTTAATCCGCACCACTGCTGGTCCAACTTGTTCTACCACATTGGTGATAAAGTTGGGATTTTGAGTGACTACAGGTTTAGTGCCTGGAAGCCTAGCTGTTTTGTTCTGAGGGACAATTGCTTGAGGGGATGTGGATTCGGGAACAGAGTTACGTAATGCTACATAACCGCCGGAAAAGCCTAACCCTGCTCCCAGTAACAACAGTGATACATAAGTTCCTGCTTTTTTGAAGGGATTACGGTTGGTGTGATTAGATTTGGGGGTTTGATGGTCTAATAGCATAAGATTCTGTTGACAAAAGGGTAGATCGACTCGGACGAAGTGGGATTGATATTGGTTTTAAATCAGTGTCAGCCATGCAAAGCGCGAGTGGGGGGGACTCCCGCAGGTCGGCGCTGCATCCCTATCCATCAAAGGCTGAAATCGTGGTAATTATGTTAATAAACTGGGTTGGCGGCGTAAGTCCTATCATTTAATCTAGACATCTTCTGTTAATTTTCTGTGAGAGCAGTGTTTAACTTAGATTAAAATTATTGAGGGTCGGGACCTGAATACAATTGGCCATACAATTAGCAAGGGAAACCACGCTTTGCTTCGGGGGCTATAGCATAGGGGCAATGAGGCAGAAAGATTCCCTATCCAATATGATCATTAGTCTAGCGCATTCCCCTAATAATACAGGTTGACAATACTACCAATCTGTGATGGGTTAACCGAACATGCATACACTTCTAAGATGAAATAGTTTCAGCAATGGTACCTTAGCGTGAATTGCTAATGGATAATAGATAATTGGTGATTTCCATGGCTATTACTGATTACCTATGACTTGTGTTAAAGGGTAAATTTGATTCAGATAATTTTGGTTTAAGGACACGAAAAATATTCGAGGTTTAGCCAATACTTTACTATTTAAGAGTAGGTTTAATAAGAAAGATAAAGTTGCTAAATTTCTCAACAAATCTATAAGGATAAAAAAAGATAACATAAGGTATAATATACCTAGCATCTGTTGTTGATTAAAAACTAAAAACTCTAAATTATTGTAAGTTAAACAGATGGTGTTAAACTATGCAGATTCATCGACTTCCAGCCCTTTCTGACAACTATATCTTCTTATTACACGACCCCAAGCAGAATATTGCTGCTGTTGTTGATCCAGCAGAGGCTAAACCGGTGATACAGCGTCTGAAAGAACTGGATGCGGAATTAGTGGCTATTTTCAACACTCACCATCACATGGATCATGTGGGGGGAAATCGACAGTTGATGCAGCAATTTCCGGAGGTCTGTGTATATGGGGGAGCTGAAGACCGGGGTCGGATTCCTGGTCAACAGGTGTTTTTAGAAGAATGCGATCGCGTCGAGTTTGCTGATCGCCTTGGTCAAGTGTTTTTCGTTCCCGGACACACCAGAGGACATATTGCCTACTACTTTCCCCCAGTAGTCCCTGGTGAAACCGGTGAACTCTTATGTGGCGACACCCTATTTGCAGGCGGTTGTGGCAGACTATTTGAAGGAACAGCAAGCCAAATGGTAGAATCCCTAGGCAAGCTAAGGGATTTACCAGATAATACACGAGTATGGTGTGCTCATGAGTATACCCTAAAAAATCTCCAATTTGCCTTGAGTGTCGATGGTGAAAACGCGGACTTACAAGGGAGATTTGCCCAAGTCCAAGAGGCGCGTGATCGTAAAGAGGCAACGGTACCCTCCCAGTTAGGCATTGAAAAGCACACCAATCCATTTTTACGTTGGGATGAGCCTGCCTTACAGTTGGCTGTTAAAGCAAAAGAACCGGTTAAGACATTTGCACGGTTACGGGAAATGAAAGACCGATTCTAAGATTATTGATAAAGCCTTGATCAAGGAACATATTTCCATGAGAATAAGCCCCTTGATTAGTTGGACTATAATCAAGGTTGACTTAATAAATTTAGTTAATCCAATTGATCAATAGAAAAAAACCATGCTTAGCGAATTGCAGCAGAAAAAAATGACCCGGTTGTTTAACCTGTACGATCAGCAAACAAACGGTGTTTTAACCCAAGCCGATTTTGAACGGATTACTGATAACCTTGCTGCCATCAGGGGTTGGACACCGGGCTCGTCAGACTATGACAATCTTCTTGCTATTTACATGAGGATTTGGAATGGCGTGCAGAAATTTACCGACCAGAATCAAGACCAGCAAGTCACCTTGGATGAATGGTTGACTTATCACGAAAATGTACTGAGTGACACTGACGGGAATGAAGCAGTAGTCAATGCTAAAGCGGCAGGGATTATTTTCCTATTGGATTCTGATAAAGACGATAAAGTTACTCTGGAAGAATACCGACAGTTTTTTAAGGCTTACGGTATTGATGACAGTCAAATTGAAGAAATTTTTGGACGCTTCGATCAGAACAATGATGGTTACATTGACAAACAAGAGATATTAGATCTAGTTACCGAATTCTATTACAGTCAAGATCCAGAGGCTCCAGGAAACTGGATTTTCGGTTCCTACTGATGATTTAGGTTTGCCTATTGGGGGATATGTTATCCCCGAAAGGGTTCACAAAGTGTTTTACTTGACACCGAGCCCTGAGCTAAAAGCTCACGCTCCGCGAACAGCCCTGAGCTAAAAGCTCACGCTCCGCGAACAGCCCTGAGCTAAAAGCTCACGCTCCGCGAACAGCACTCAGCACTAAGTTGCGATCGCTTACATATTGTCGTAAGATGGAATGTTTGTCGAAGCATTATCCTTCACTCTAAACTATACCCGAAATTAAACACTATGGTAAAACGTGTACAAGTCGTTTTAAGCAAAGACGTTCATAAACTTGGAAAAGACGGTGATCTCGTAGAGGTAGCTCCCGGCTATGCTCGCAATTATCTCATTCCCCAAGGAATTGCAGTTAGGGCTACCTCTGGTGTTCTCAAGCAAGTTGAGCGGCGCAGAGAGCAAGAACGGCAGCGTATCCTCGAAATCAAGCGACAAGCTGAGTCGATGAAGACTGCTCTACAAACTATTAACCGCTTTACTATCTCGAAGCAGTTGGGTGAAGATAATGCTATCTTCGGTACTGTTACCAGCCAAGACTTGGCAGATGCAATCCAAGAGTCTACTGGCAAAGAAATAGACCGCCGAGGTATTACTATCCCTGAGATTAGTCAACTTGGTTTCTATAATGCAGAAATTAAGCTTCATCCAGAAGTTACAGCCACTGTAGAAATTCATGTTGTTCCCAAATAAGTTAATTAATAGTTTGTTTAGTTTGTTGAGAGTTGACTGTTGATTGTATCATCCTGTCAACTCTCAATTAAACAACAGGTGCTTAATTTGTTCAGGTTGTATTAGTCAGCTGATAGCACCTCAAGTACCGTGGCACAGGCTTCTAGCCTGTGACATAGCCCATTAGCTAATAGCTGACCTTTACCCTGAACTCAATAGATGACTAGTTGACTATGACTCAAAAACCAGATTTTTCAGCGTTTGGGAACTCTATACCACCCCAAAATATTGATGCCGAAGAGTCTATTATCGGAGGCATTTTATTAGACCCGGAAGCCATGGGTCGAATTGGTGATTTACTGAATCCGAAAGCCTTCTACGTCCGGATTCACCAAACCATTTACGAAGCTGCTTTATTACTTTATAGCCAGGGTAAACCGACGGATTTGATGAGTGTTACTACCTGGCTTTATGACAATGACTTATTAGAGAAAGTTGGGGGTCAAGCTAAGTTAGCTCAGCTAGTTGAACAGACGGTTTCAGCGGTCAATATTGACAGGTTTGCTAAGTTAGTGATGGATAAGTACCTGCGCCGTCAGCTAATCGAAGCCGGTAACGAAATTTTTAAGTTGGGTTATGAGACATCTTTGGAATTGGAAACAGTCCTTGACCAAGCGGAACAGAAAATTTTCAGTCTCACCCAATTGCGTCCTCAGCAAGGTCTCATCCCGATTTCTGAAACCCTAGTCCAGACTTTCCAAGATATAGAAAATCGGAATCAGGGTATTGATTTACCTGGTATTCCATCAGATTTCTATGATTTGGATGCCCAAATTGGGGGGTTAAGTCCATCGGACTTAATTATCATTGCTGGTAGACCATCCATGGGAAAAACGAGCTTAGCGTTAGGAATTGCTCGTAACGTAGCTGAAAAATTGCCAGTGGCGATTTTTAGCTTGGAAATGTCAAGAGAACAACTAGTGCAGCGGTTGTTAGCTAGTGAAGCGAAAATTGACAGTAACTTTTTGAGAGCTGGGCGCATTGCTCAAAATCAGTGGGCACCTTTGAGCGAGGCAATTGGTGTGTTATCAGATTTCCCTATTTATATTGATGATACCGCTAACCAGACTGTGATGCAAATGCGATCGCATGCTCGTCGTCTTCAAGCAGCCCAAGGGAGCCAGTTGGGATTAATTTTAATCGATTACTTACAGTTAATGGAAGGCAGTGGTAGTGAAAATCGAGTTCAGGAGTTGTCTCGGATTACTCGCTCTCTCAAAGGATTAGCTCGGGAACTGAAAGTACCAGTGGTTGCTCTGTCTCAGTTAAGTCGAGCTGTGGAATCTCGCACCAACAAACGACCCATGATGTCGGATTTAAGAGAATCGGGTTCCATTGAGCAGGACTCGGATTTAATCATGATGCTTTATAGGGATTCTTATTACAACCCAGATTCACCAGATGGAGATACGGCAGAAGTCATCATTGTTAAAAATCGTAATGGTCCCACAGGAACGGTGAAACTTATCTTTAAACCTGGGTTAACCAAGTTCCTGAATATGGCAAATCAAAGAGTGTGAACTACCGTAGTTACAACTGTTTCACAAATATGACACGATTTTCGCCTAAACCATCATAGTTTGGATAGTAGTAAATACTGTTGTATTTGCAATCACTGGATTCGATTGTAAATCCCATCCGCAAATGATAAGCAATCGAATTTGTATTAATCTCAGAGGTAACACATCTTACTCGGATACGACCAAATTTACGAACAGTTTTAAAAAACTGTTCGTATAGGAGACGACCAATACCTTGTTTTCTAAATTTAGGATGGACACCTAAAAAATGAATATATGCCTCATCAGAATATGTCTGTGATAGAAAACCAATTAAAAATCCCGTTATTTCTTGATCAGTTTCTGCAATAAAACTTGTTTCACAAAAATGCACAAAAAAGAGCTTTGGAAGCATATGACTCATTTTTCGTCCACCCCACCATTCATCTAGAATGGTAATTATTTGTTGGTAATCATCAGGACAAATGTTACGAATATTCATTACTACATCTAAAGTCACCGACCATACTCGAGAATCACCAGGTTTAAACTCCTTTCGACAGGATTAACAAATAGTTCAACAAGTTTTCCTATGCTGACTAAAACTCCCAATTAGCAAGAAGTCACCAACTGGGAGCAAGTATTCAGGTCATCGCTGAATAAGTTAATCAATCTAACTTAATTTACTAGTTAATTTTCAACAATTCCACATCAAAATTCAGCGTAGCATTAGGCGGAATCACCCCACCCGCACCACGGGGACCATAACCTAATTCTGGGGGAATGATCAGCTGACGACGACCACCAACCTTCATAGAAGCAACCCCTTCATCCCAGCCTTTAATCACCTGTCCTATACCGATTTTGAAGGAAAAAGGACGATTGCGATCGCGAGAACTATCGAACTTACTGCCATCCTCCAGGGTACCAGTGTAGTGAACCACTACCGTCTGTCCGTTCTGAGGCATGGCTCCATCACCCTCAACCACGTCGATGTACTTCAAGCCTGACGGTGTTGTAACCGCCTGATCCATATTGGTTTCACTTTCTGAACTAGAATCCATAGCTAGATCTTGTTTATCATTAACATCTGGGTTAGCACTGTTAGCTGTTGTCACTACTTCCGGCTGAGTGTTGGTAATTTCTCCAGCAGTGGTAGATTTGTTACCCATACCCACTTGAGCCACAACCAAAAGCAACCCAAAGGCTACTATAACGCCTATGCTGATCAGAATTTGTTTCAAAATCTGTTCTCCTAATTGATTATCAACGCCAGAGCTTATTTTCTAAATCCCGCACCTGACGCTCCAGACGGTCAATACGACCTCGCAATTCATCCATTTCTGATTGGCGAGGAACCCCTAAATCCTGCAACATATTGCGCAACTGCCGTTCCATGTTGCTCTCAAAGTTACCCTGCTCTGACTTGATCTGATTCATCAGATCATCCACAAAAGCGGTAGCTTGGTCGGGGTTGATTTTACCATCTTTAACCCATTCATCACTTACCTCTCGCAGTTTTTCGGCAACCATTGAGGTTGTGCCAACCCCAACCAACAATAACTGCTTGAGCCAGTCGTTATTATCCATAATTGTTATCCTGTTATCCTGTCACTGGGCACTTGATGGGGCTGGGATCAACTAGGCTTTCCTATGATTGGAGAAGTTTCATTGATTCCCAGCCTACAGTTCTATTCTGTGACATCTTTCCTAGAACAGGAGAAGAGGGAGAACAGCGGGAGGAGAAAGGAAGAGGTGCAAGAAGGTGCTATATATAAAGCAACCTAATATAAAGTAAGCTACTAAAATGCTCTGGTGGATCAGTGGTGATGGTGATGGTGATGATGGTGCTCTGATGCCTGGACAGCTGCCAACTGGGGATTGATAGATAGAGCATTTTCTGATAGAAGTACCTCAATTTGAGGATTAGCCCATTCCGCTGCCATCTCTAAGAATTCTGGATGATCATTAACACAGGGCATCTCTACGTAGGTAACCTCTGAGTTACGACGTTTTAGACCGTGGACAATGTGATGCACATCTAAGAGGGTTTCGTGATTCTCTGTGGCAAAGCCAATAGGCATAAACACAATCGCCTTAGCCCCTAAGTTAATCAGGTTCTGGGCTGCTAACTCCGTGTGAGGCTGAGTCCACTTAATTAAGGGAGTTTGGTGGTTAAGCCAGCCCACAGAGATTAGGGGATACTTATACATCAACTTTTCCCTTACTGCCTCATACAATGCCTGACTTTCGTCAATCCCAGACACAAATCCTTTAGCTTCGTGGGGACAGCCATGGTTCATCAGGACAATGCCAATTTGGGAGGGCAGATAGGCTTGAGCTAAATCGGTAGTAATTTTCTCTTCCACCAATCGAGCCGTTAGATTAATGTATTCTGGTTCGTTATAGAAAGACGGGATGTAACGCAATCCGTGAACCCAGTGTTGATCTCCATCTTCTAATTTACCTAGGGCTTTATTGACTTGTTCCACCGCAATGCCGCTAGTAAAGATGGAATCCACAACTAGCAAGGGATAGATCAGCAGTTTTTGGAACCCTTGCTCCTTAATTTCACTGAGGACTTGTTCTGGCAGAAAGGGAGCGCAGAAGTTAAAGGCTTTGAATACCTGCACCTGATCGCCCCATTTAGCTTGCAGTTGTTTTTCAATACCTGCCCGTTGCTGTTCAAAAATCTTGTTGTGGGGTGAAATAAAGTTGTCATGCTGGTGCCCCCACTCGTGGAAGTCAAACATTGCCAAAATTTTGGCTAAGGGTGGATAGATCCAGGTGGGGACTGGGGCAAATTTGGCAGTGAGCAAGTTTAAGGCTTGTTCGTTGTAGTTGGCGAAGTCTTCGTAGCTTTCGACTTCTCCATAACCCATGAGTAAAACCGCAACTCGTTCGTGACCATGGCTTGGGGAAGGTTTTACTGATTGAGATTTTTCTGGAGTGGCAACCACTTGGTATTCCTACTGGCTAAACGTCGATTGCTGGGGTATCCCTGCCTTGTCTTCGGTGGAGAATGTACCCCTGGCATTTCTTAGGCTAACATCCCCCTATGGGGGATAAATGAGATAGCACAAAGCCATTGAAAGTTCGGTAAAGATACTAATAACAAAATCTCAATTAGGTTATAATAGGATGTCTGGTCTTAATTAAATCTTATTAAATGAGCTGATCAGTACAAGATTAGCCCGCTAGCCTCTACCAAACGCGCAAGCGTCGTGCTTTGGGTGAAGTGAGTGGGGTATTTTTCTACGGATAGCTCAGTTCAGGTTTTGTCTAATAAAATATAATAGATGTAAATTGGGGTGAATTTATGTCTATTGGATAACCAAAGCCGAAAATGCCCTTGGTTATTGACAGTAGACCGAAAACCTTATTGGAATAGAGTAATTAAAATCAGATCTGATCAGATCAGATCAGATCAGAAGCTTGGCGGTGGGGCATCCCGTCAATAGTAAAGCTTGTCGATTACCCGAATGCGGCTCGGTTTCCTTAAGGAAATGGGGATAGCTGGGGTTGGCGAGAAGCCCACACCTACCCTCGACCCCCAACAGGTGTGGGAGATGTCACAAGTAGGACAACGCAATGTCGGTGTAAGCAGCACAATGCTGACGTGCTTGTACATCAACAGGAGGCATAGTCATTAAAACCAAATCAAACTAGGACAAACAACGCACATGCTCAGTCAGAAAACAAAAACTACAGATATAGGATTCACTCACGAAGATTTTGCTGCCCTTCTGGATAAGTATGATTATCATTTTAGCCCAGGGGATATAGTTCCGGGTACGGTATTCAGTCTAGAGCCGAGGGGCGCTCTGATTGACATTGGTGCGAAAACCGCTGCCTATATTCCGATTCAGGAAATGTCAATAAATCGAGTTGATAATCCTGATGAGGTTTTACAATCCAACGAAACACGGGAATTTTTCATCCTGACCGATGAAAATGAAGATGGACAGTTGACTCTCTCTATCCGTCGCATTGAGTATATGCGAGCGTGGGAGCGAGTGCGGCAATTACAAGCGGAAGATGCTACGGTGCGTTCTCTGGTATTCGCCACTAACCGTGGTGGAGCGTTGGTACGTATTGAAGGGTTGCGCGGTTTTATTCCTGGTTCTCATATTAGCACTCGGGCAGCCAAGGAAGATTTGGTGGCCCAAGAACTGCCCCTAAAATTTCTGGAGGTAGATGAAGACCGTAATCGTCTGGTACTATCCCACCGTCGTGCGCTAGTTGAGCGCAAGATGAACCGCCTAGAAGTTGGAGAGGTGGTGATTGGCTCAGTACGAGGCATCAAACCTTACGGTGCATTCATTGATATTGGCGGGGTCAGCGGATTGCTGCACATTTCGGAAATTTCCCATGATCATATCGATACGCCTCATAGTGTGTTTAATGTCAATGATGAACTAAAAGTGATGATCATTGACTTGGATGCTGACCGAGGTCGGATTTCTCTGTCAACAAAACAGTTAGAGCCAGAACCCGGAGATATGATTAACAACCGGGAAGTGGTCTTCGAGAAGGCAGAAGAAATGGCTCAGAAGTACCGGGAGAAAATGCTAGCACAACAGCAAGGTATAACTCCAGAAAGTATGACTCCAGAAGCGGCTGAAACCCAAGAGCCCGAAGAGTCCCAAGAGCCCCAAGAGCCTCAAGAGTCCCAAGAGCCTCAACAGCTCCAAGAGTCCCAAGAGCCCCAAGAGTCCCAAGAGCCCCAAGAGCCCGAAGAGTCCCAAGAGCCTCAAGATTCCCAAGAGTCCCAAGAGCCTCAAGATTCCCAAGAGTCCCAAGAGCCTCAAGATTCCCAAGAGTCCCAAGAGCCTCAAGATTCCCAAGAGTCCCAAGAGCCTCAAGAAGAGGCAGTGCCAGAGGGAGAGTTTGTAGCAGCTGCCACGGACGAGTAACAACCAGGTGCGGTAACAAGAATTAGCCGTTAGCTGAGGCTAATGGCTAATTTGTGTTTATGGCTCTTTTCCGGAACAAGAGCAAAGAACTTGGCAGGTGCGAATCTTGATCAACTCTTGATCAACTAGCTAGTAAAATGAAGTTGATTAAGATAAATAATGGCATAAACCCTTGGTAAGCATTCGTTGTGGGAAGGTGACTTTCCCCAATATTGAAGCAGTCATATTTGATAAAGACGGTACCTTAGAGGATTCACAAGTTTATTTAAGAGAACTAGCCTATAAGCGATCGCGTTTAATCGATGCCCAAATCCCTGGTATTGGAGAACCCCTGCTGATGGCCTTTGGTCTCCAAGATGACACCCTTGACCCTACCGGGTTAATGGCAGTGGGTAGCCGTCGGGAAAATGAAATTGCAGCTGCGGCTTATATTGCTGAGACTGGTCGGGGATGGTTAGAGTCATTGGAAATTGCTGGCAGTGCCTTTGTTGAAGCCGAGAAGTACTTGCAAGATGCGGCTGGAACTTCCCCAATGTTTGCCGGTAGCCTGGAAGTCCTTAAATTTCTCTCGGAAGCTGGTTTAAAGTTGGGTATTCTCTCAGCAGACTCTACGACTGGTGTAAAAGCTTTTGTCCATCGACATCAGCTAGACCCCTATATCCAATTACAGCAAGGTGTGGATTCTGAAATCACTAAGCCTGATCCCAGGTTGTTCCTACAAGCGTGCCAATCTTTAGGGGTAAAACCTGCTTCCGCCCTAATGGTTGGAGATTCAGCCGGTGATATTGAGATGGCAAAGGGTTCTGGTGCAGCGGGTTGCATTGGTATTTGCTGGGGAAAGCCAGAAGCTTCCCATTTACAGGGAGCTGATATAGCGATCGCGAGCCTGGATGAGATTGAAATTGTTTAAAGTCAACTATATTGAATCTGCAAGGGGTGAGAGAAGTGTTATTTTCAAGTTTCAAGTTTCACTAAGCACAACGCCCGTAACCTCGGTGCGATCGCACCAATTGGTAAAACCTCTTTGGCTGCTCCGAGAGCGATCGCTTCTTTAGGCATGCCAAACACCAAGGAAGTCGCTTCATCTTGAGCGATGGTTAAGCCACCAACCTCAGCGATCGTCTGCATACCAGTCGCTCCATCTCTACCCATACCGGTCAATAATATGCCCACTGTAGCTTTGCCATAAAACTTGGCTACAGACTCAAATGTGACAGTTACCGAAGGGCGATGTCCTTCCAGTGGCTCTGAATCAGAACAGATAAATCGACCCATAGCATCCAATTCTAAATGCTGCTGTTCTGGTGCGAAATAAATTCTTCTTGGTTGTGGCATATCTCCTGGTTGAGCAATCTGAACTGGCAACGAACAATTACTAGCTAACCAATCGATGAATCCCTGCAAAAAACTAAGACTAATGTGTTGCACGCAAATTACTGGTAAAGGAAAATTCGACGGTAGCTGAGTGAATACCTCGTTTAGGGCTTGGGGTCCACCTGTAGATGCACCAATCACAACTATTTTTGGTTTGGAATAGTAATTAGAAGAGAAAGCAGCACGATTTCCTGTCTGTGATACTCCACCAATTTGATTTTGATTGGTGCTGTAGTCTATTTTCGGAAGCTTCCCTTTCCCAGAAATCCCCTGCTTTTGTGTACCTAGTATAGACTTTCGGTTTTTTGTAAAGACCTTGACCCCAGACAGAATTTTAATCTTATTGATCAACTCCTGCTGGAGTAACTGATTCTCCGTTGTCATTCCTGCCGACGGCTTAGGCAAAATATCCAGTGCTCCTGCATCTAAAAGCTGAAAAATCTGATCAGTATTCTCTTGCTGCACCGAAACACTAACCACCAGAATCGGTCTAGGATAGAGCTCCATAACTTCAGATGTCAACTCCAGACCATTCATCTGGGGCATATGGAGGTCTGTACAAATGACATCTGGTTGAACTTTGGGAATTAAGTTCAAAGCTTCTAAGCCAGTTCCAGCTTCTCCCACCACTTCAATTTGCTCTGATGAATTCAGAATCCTTTTCAGGACTACTAGAGCAATCGGTGAATCTTCAACTAATAAAACTCGAATAGTCATTGATTATTTAATAATTTTAAATTTTTATTTTTTATTTAAACCTTAAAGCTTCAATCTTAACCCTTAACTATTAACTTTACCCATTAACTATTAAACAAGTCTTTGCAACGTTTCTATGAGAACATCTTGATTAAAATTTCCTTTGGTTATATAGGCATTAGCCCCCGCGTCGGCACCTTGTTTCTTATGTTCTTCAGAAGCCAAAGATGTTACCAAAATTATTGGTAATTCGTTATACTCTTGATGCTGACGAATTCTGGCAGTTAGGGAAAATCCGTCTAGATTGGGCATTTCCACATCAGATATTACGGCATCAAAGTGACGGGTGTTTAATTTGTGATAGCCATCTAATCCATCTACAGCTGTGACTACTTCATACCCAGCCTTTTCTAGTATCCGTTTTTCTTGGGTGCGAACGGTAATCGAGTCATCTACTAGGAGAATTACTGGGGTGCTTTCAACGATTTCCCCTAGTTTGGTTGAGACTGTGGATGTGGTTGGCTGATAGGATTGCAATGATGTGAGCAAATCTGGAGGGTTAAGAATCATGCAAATTTCCCCTGTACCGAGAATAGTTGCTCCACTGACATTACGCACCCGCTTTAATAACTGACTCTGAGGTTTGATCACCACCTCTTGAGTATCCAAGAGGTCATCGATAAACAATCCGAATTGTTCGTCTGCCACCTTAAGCAGGATACATGGTCGCAGATCGCTCTTTTGTTGATTAACTGTGGCGATAGAGGTATAAGCAATAGAGTTAGACAACTCCAGCAAATCAGCTAGGTTAGCTACAGCAATAGCTTGACCGTCTAAGGCGATGGTTTCTCGACCTTCAATGGTAAATATTTGCTCCCGGGAAACTAGCAAAGTCGTTTCCACAAACTCAATCGGTAGCCCATGGATAATCCCTTGAACATCAACCAGCAGTACATTAGCACTTGACAGGGTTGTGCGTAGCTGGAGGCGAAAGGTACTTCCAAGACCAGGGGTTGATTCGATCTCGATATTGCCGTTAAGCTGCTCAACCTTGGTGCGTAGGACATCTAAGCCGATACCTCTGCCAGAAATTTCTGTAATAAATGTTCGGGTTGAAAAGCCAGGAGCTAAGATCAGGGCGTGAATCTGTCTGGGAGTCATTAGTTCCAGTTCTTCGTTTGTGCAGAGTCCACGCTGGACAGCAGTTTGCTTAATTTTATCGATATCTAATCCTCGTCCATCATCTACTACTTCAATAACAATGGTGTTGCTTCTTTGGTAGCCCCTCAACCAAATCGTGGCCGCAGCAGACTTGCCAAGTTTTTCTCGTTCAGTGGGAGTCTCAATGCCATGGTCGATGGCGTTGCGAACCATATGCATCAAGGGGTCTTTGATTTCTTCCAGGATGCTTTTGTCAGCAGTGGTTTCTCCTCCTTCGATGATTAATTCGACCTCTTTTGATTGTTGTCTGGCTAAATCCCTTACCATACGGGGAAATAACTGAAACACACTGAAGAGGGGGAGAAGCCGGAGGGTGCGAATTTTTTCGTCTAATTCCCCAGCAATGATGTTTAGTCTCGTGGTGTTTTCTTCAGCTATGCTTCTTAGAGAGTTAATCTTTTGTTCTAGGCGTTGTACATAGGAATTGGTTCCTATGGATGAAGAATCCAGGTGCTCTTGGCAATGAAAGGCTTTCCACTCTTCCCATAGGGTTGCCACTTCCTCAATTTCAGCCATAGCATGAGCCATGGCAATTTTAGTGACTGTTAGTTCCCCGGTTTGTGTTATTAAGGCATCAAGATAAGACGTTGGAACCCGAATAGTGTCAATCCGGTAGGGTTCACTAGGATTCGATGAAACCTCTTGAGTGACTGTTAAAGGAGTTTTGTTAGGAAGCAATGGTACAGTCGGTAATAGTGGGGACTCCTCAATAGTTGCTTCACTTGGTTCACATTGAGTTACTTGAGCTTGAGGGGTTGAGTCATCATCAGGGGGTGAGTCATGGTCTTGACCTAAATCTGGAACTGCTGTGATCAAGTGGTCAAGTATCTCGGCGATATCAACCCCACTGATAGAACCAGTCACGGCTTCGTATACTAAGAGGCGGATGGCATCTATGGCTTGATAAATGCGATCGCTAACCTGTGGGGTGAAAACGGTCTGTTCACATTTGATGCTGTCGATAATGTTTTCCACACCATGGGCTAGGGTTTCTACATTCTCTATCCCCGCTATTTTGGAGTCTCCTTTGAGGCTTTGGGCTTCCCACAGCAATTTGTCTAAGGTAGCGTTGTCCTGTGGGTACTTTTCTAAATGCAGCAAACCAACTTCCAGTTTCTCCAAACGTTCTTCGCTAGTAATTTTATAAATATCTCGCAAGTCTTCATCTTCTATAACAGTTGGTGCCGGTTGGGAAACATTGCCATTTTGTAGAGCAGCTTCTTGGTCTGGCTGCAATGGCTGTGAAACTGCTGCCATCAAGTAGTCAAGCATCAAGGGTGTATCAACACCACTTGGAGAACCGGTAGCTGCTTCATATACCAGCAGACCCATAGCATCTATGACTTGATAAAGGCGATCGCTAACCTGTGGGCTTAAAACGATTTGTTGACGTTTGATACTCCCGAGAATGTCTTCTACACCATGGATAAGGGTTTCTACATCCTCTATGCCCGCTATTCTGGAGTCTCCTTTGAGGCTATGAGCTTCCCGCAGCAACTGTTCCAAAGTAGCGTTGTCTTGTGGGTACTTTTCTAAATGCAGCAAACCAATTTCTAGTTTCTGCAAACGTTCTTCGCTGGTAATTTTATAAATATTTCTTAGTTCTTCGTCTTCTATCATGGTTAGTCATTTTTTAATTGGGTGAGGTACAAATTCTTACATTTTAGGGAGTAGGGAGCAGGGAGCAGGGAGCAGGGAGCAGGGAACAGGGAACAGGGAGTAGGGAGCAGGGAGCAGGGAAAAGGGAGCAGGGAGCAGGGAGCAGAAAATTTTTGGATTTGTAGGAAATAGTTAACTATTTTTTAGTAATTTAATTTCTTGATTTTTAAATTACTAAAAAATACGATATTCCTTATTCTATATTTCCTATATTAAGACTCTACTTTATTTTTTTTAATGAAGTTTGCACCAGTACAAAAAAAATAATATCGGAAGTAATAACAATGTATTTAAGTGATAATCAAATATTATTACTGTTTTATATTCCCTATTCCCTATTCCCTATTCCCTACTCCCTACTCCCTGTTCCCTGTTCCCTGTTCCCTGTTCCCTACCTTTACAGATATCTGAGTTTAACCTTTACTAAACCATGCGCTTGAGTTCCACAGCAGCTTGCTTAAGTTGCTCAGTACCCACTCTACTTTCAGTTATGCCAATAACAGTTTCTTTTGCCCCCTTATTAACAGTGCTCATTGCTTGGAGGACTTGTTGAATGCCATCGACTTGCTGTTTGAGATTCAGAGAAATTTGTTGATTGTTTAACACCACATTGTTAACCGCATCTGCTACCCCAGTGAAGGCTTGAGCTGTTTTTTGAGCGATTTGCACTCCGGTCTTTACTGTCTTAGTTCCTTCATCCGTCACCATCACCGTTGAATTAATCTCGTTCTGGATTTGAGAAACTAAAACGTTAATCTTTTGGGCAGATTGTTTACTCTGGTCTGCTAATTTACGAATCTCTGCAGCAACCACTGCAAAGCCTTTACCATGGTCTCCCGCACGCACCGCTTCTACTGATGCATTCAGTGCCAACATATTAGTTTGGTTTGCCAATTCAGAAACCAGCTCGGAGATGTCACCAATTCGATTGGTTTGCCTGCTCAGACGCATACTCTGTTTAGCGATCGCATCCACCTTCTCTTCTAAGGTAGACATGCCTTTGAGAGTTTCCCCCACCGCTTGGGTACCGTTCTCGGTTAGCTGAAGTGCCTGCTGTGCAGCAATAGCGGCAGCATCAGCTTGCTCAGCGGACTGTCGGCAAGAGGCTTCCAGCTCATCCATGGTGATGGTGGTTTCATTGACGGAGGCAGCTTGTTGACCAGCAATGCGTTCTTGCTGTTCCAGGGTAGAAAACATTTCCTGACTAGAGGTAGAGATGCCATTAACCAGTTGCTTAATCAGATTCACCAGTTGGCGTAACCTGACAATTGCCAGTGGCAGCACCGCCGCTAGAGAAACGAAAATCATCAGGCTGGCCAGGATTTTAAAGGAGTTGACAGAGGCAAAAACTTTCCCCTTAGGAACGTGATCGATAACGAATAAGGGTTGCCCCTGCTGGGCATTCGGAACAATTTTATAGTAACTGATCAGCTTATTAGTTCCTTGGTCAATCAGTCCCTGTTCACCCCTGAGAATTTGCTGGGCAATGTGTTTCGGATAATCTTTTGTCAATTTATCATCCGTGTTGAGTTCAAAGCCCCACTCCTTTTTGGGGTTGGGATGAGAGAGGTAGTAGCCATCTTTATTGACCAGAAATGCCTCTTCTCCCTTGATGGCTAAGTCTGCATCTCGAATAAATTTTATGACTTGCTCGGCAAATACATTAGCGATTACAATTCCTCTTTGTACCCCAGCTGAATCGAAAATCGGTGTAGCGTACCGAATCACTGGTGTATAAGGCTTTTTAATCACACCACCTTCCCGATGCAGCTCTACGGGGGAGACATAGATACTGCTAGCAGATAACTTAATTGTCTCAGTAAAAAATGAACGGTTTGCTTTATTTTGTAGCTGGGCTTTGGGGATAACTTCGATTTTAGTGCCGTCCCAATCGACTCGCACCATTTCATTACCTTTCTCGTCCAAATACCTCAGCTCCATATAATAGGGTTTCGCTTGCATCATGACAGTAAAGATGGTCTGCAACCGCTTAACCCAAGTGTCGTAGGAAGAGTTATCTTGCTGATCTACTCCACCACCAGCTTTAGCTCGGATTATCCCTTGAATCGGGGGAACTTTGCTCAAGAACAAAACATCATCATTGATAGAATTTAAAAATGCCACGATATTTTTAGCTTGGTCATTAACCTCTTCCTCTAGCTCACTTTTCGCTAAATTAGATAAGGCATTGGTAGAGGAAGAAATACTATACCAT
>NZ_JAAHHS010000599.1 GCF_010692395.1 Moorena sp. SIO3H5 | reverse complement strand
AAATAATTTAGAAATAATGCAGAGCGGGATTATAAATGAATTGTAGTGATTTTTGATGCCATATTACCTGCTCCCTGTTCCCTGCTCCCTGCTCCCTGCTCCCTGCTCCCTGCTCTCTGTTCCCTGTTCCCTGCTCCCTGTTCCCTGTTCCCTGTTCCCTGTTCCCCTGTAGACTCTAAACCCAAGGGCCCTGAATTGCGAATGTGATACCAGGCTCTTGAATGTTCACGAACATTAGCCGACCATTTGGTGAGAAGCAAACACCAGCCAACTCACTACTGTTAAGGGCATTCCGTGCCAACTGGTAAAGCTCACCTTTAGGATTAACCCCAACTAGGAATTGGTCACCACCACCATCTTCACAGAGGACGAGATCTCCAGAAGGACTAATGGTGAGATTATCTGGGTGTTCTAGTAAGCTGCGGTCATGGGACTCAACAAACAGTTCAATGGTGCCACCCTCTTGGGGAGTGCTACCAGGAACATAGCGCCAGACTTGACCAGCTCCATTGGGCCATCCAGTCTCTGGATTTAACGAACCACCACTAGTAGAGGTAAAGTAAACTTCATCATTACCGTACCATGCCCCTTCTCCCCTGGTAAATTGGGTTGCTCCCTTAGCAAAACCTTCAACCCGCACAGTATCGTCTTTGGGGTCTACATCCTCAATCCGAACCCATTCCACTGCCATGGGCTTACCGACAGGGAAGTTTTTAACCGTGATTTTCTGAAATGTTCCCTTGATCTTTAATGCTTCTAGTACACCGCCTGCTTTTAAGTTGCCTGGTTCTTTGGGAATAAAACGATAGAACAGGCCATCCATCCGGTCTTCAGTCTGATAAACAATCCCAGTATTGGGATCTACTGCAACGGCTTCATGGTTAAAGCGACCCATTGCCACTAGAGGCTCAGCTTGCACTACTTGACCGGTAATGGGCACTTCAAAGTTATAGCCGTGCTTCATGGAAACACTTCTGGGGTCATCTACCGGATAAGTGGTGGGAGTAACGGTGCTTTCTTCACAAGTAATCCATGACCCCCAAGGGGTTGGTCCACCACTACAGTTTCTTTCTGTACCAGCAAGGGACGTGTACTGTTTCACCAGTTGACCATTGGCTCCCACTACTAGTGTTGTCGTCCCACCGAGACACATGGGGTCATATTTGAGATACTCTACTGCTACCAATCCATGTTTATCCAGTTGATGGGGGCTAAGTTCATGATTGCGCACTAGGGCAGTATTGCCTCCCGGTGCAGGAAAAGCCGCCATGCCATCGGGTCTACCAGGCACCAAATTGCTATCACTCATGGTGTCACCTGTGCGGGATAACACTTTATAGCTAAATCCGGCTGGCAGGTCTAATAATTGATTAGGGTCTGGCTGAAGTGAACCGAAGCCTTTAGCTCGAAATGATTTACCAAGGGCCTTCTTGGCAAACACCTCTTTCAACGGGGATGCCAGAATTACACTGGCGGTGCTAGCACTGGCTAAGGTAAAGAAGTGACGTCGTGATATAGTCATTGGTGAATAACGGATAGGTGTTTGATCACTCAGACAGATCTGCTCTGTGGCCATCAGGATAAATCGTGGAACTATCCAAGTAGGCATCACAAAGATCGACGTTCTCGGCTCGAAATAAGTTGCAACCCCTCAACTGAGCCTTAGTAAGGATAGCTCTTTTCAGGTTAGCATTACTTAAATTGGCATGGCTGAGATTGGCATGGCTAAGGTCAGTGTCCCTCAAGTCCGCTGCTTGGAGATTGGCACCAGCTAGATTTGCGCCGTGTAAATTGGCACGACGTAGATTTGCTCTGAACAGATTGGCATTCTGAAGATCCGCCCCAGAGAGATTGGTCTGGTAGAGTTGGGCATCACTTAACTGAACTGCTTGAAGTTGAGCTTGGTGCAACTTGGCTTGACTTAGATTAGAGTAGGGCAGGTAAGTCTTTTTAAGATTGCTGCTGGTCAGGTCAATTCCTTGTATATCTGCTTCAAACAAGTCAGCTTCACTGATATCTACTCCACTAAAGTCTCGTCTACCCCTAGCATATTGTTCGAGTAACTCGGCTCCACCAATCTTTTTCATTGCGCTATATTATATAGGTCAGCTTTTGCCGCCTAATACCAATTTATAAAATAATGTCAATGCGTATTTATGCTTAATTATTTTATAAATGTATAACTTTGTAGCGCCTTACACAGTTAATTATAATTCTTTTTTAATATTTGTGAACATTTGCTACGTAAAAAAAAAAATACTATACAATTTCAGTTTTTTTTATTATAATCAAAGATTAGCCTATTTAAAAATTTCTCGGTAAAGGTAGGGAACAGCGGATCTGGGAACAGGGAGCAGGGAACAGCGGATCTGGGAGCAGGGAGCAGGGAGCAGGGAGCAGGGAGCAGGGAGCAGCAGATCTGGGAACAGCAGATCTGGGAACAGCAGATCTGGGAACAGCAGATCTGGGAACAGCAGATCTGGGAACAGCAGATCTGGGAACAGCAGATCTGGACAAAAATCCTGTCAAGATATAAAGCGAAGCTTCCTGTTCTGTTGCAACTAAGATGTCACAACTGCCAGTATCAATCGCTCAGCACTACCACGAGCGCACCAAATATGCTCCAGAAACCATATCAGCCAAAAATAAGGGCTTAGACTGGGAGAAGCAGCCGATACCGTTTAAAGACTACAAAGTTGGGACTAACTTTGACCTAAAACCATACTTCTCCCAAGACCGGGAGCAGTTTACTTCTGAACCGAGTAAGAGTTGGTGGCGGCTATCCCAGCTACTACTGTGTAGTTATGGTTTGACGGCTAGGGTGGAGACCATGGGACCACCACTTTATCTGAGGGCAGCTCCCTCTGCTGGTGGCTTATACCCAGCGGAAGTTTATTTGATTTCCCGTGGTACTCCCCTATTACCAGCAGGACTGTACAACTATCAGTGTCTGACCCATTCTCTGGTTCATTTTTGGCAGAGTGATGTTTGGAATGCACTGCAAGAGGCTTGCTTCTGGCACCCAGTTTTGGAGAGTACGGAACTGGCTATTGTAATTACAGCGGTATTTTATCGCTCTGCTTGGCGCTATGAAGACCGGGCATACCGCAGAATTTTTCTAGACACTGGTCATCTGCTCGGTAATATCGAATTAGCTGGCGCTCTGAGTGATTACCGACCTCACCTCATTGGTGGGTTTGCTGATGAAAAGGTTAATGAACTGCTTTATCTAGACCTGGAACAAGAAGGAGCGATCGCAGTCATTCCCCTGGCCGATCAGCTCAAAGTTGAACAAAACTTGCCCATCGCCCCAACTGTGTTAGCATCTCCTACTGAGGTTAAGTACCCAGACATTCCAGATGGCGAATTATTGGGTTATTTGCACCGCGCTACGGAAATTAAAGACGGTGGTGATTGGAAAGCTAAGGATAATAATTTAAAGAGA
>NZ_JAAHHS010000598.1 GCF_010692395.1 Moorena sp. SIO3H5 | reverse complement strand
GTGGGGTCTCCACATTCTACTTTGCAATTCGGATCGTCTCCGCTGCTCAAACGATTATTGGTGTCAGTATTGCTACCACCAGCTTGCCCGCCATGACAGAGCATGACTTAGCTGGGCATAAATCCCGCTTGGGATCGGCTTTGCGCAAAAACTTGACCAAAACCCTATTAGTAAGCTTACCTGCAGTACTTTTCATTGTGCTATCTCATGACGAAATCATTCGTTTGCTATACGGACATGGTTCTTTTGAAGCTACCTCTATTGAGCAGACGTCTCAAGTGTTCTTGTGGTTAGGGCTTTCGTTGGCATTTATTTCTCTAATCCCCGTGCTTGAAGCTGGTTTGTATGCTCAGAGAGCTTATGGTATGGTCGTCTGGAGTATGGTGACCATGGCATTTGTAGGGGTTGCTCTGAGTTGGTTATTTTGGCAAGTTTGGGGATTAATTGGTATTGCTATGAGTTGGCCTGTTATGGCTATTATCTATGTGATACTCATCATCTATCTACTCCATCAAAAGGGTGTTTCGGTGCTCAAAAACCATCCTAGTTAATGAGGAGTAATAAACTCTATGAATAGTTCAAGGGTGAAAAAGCACTCTTACTTAATTATTGGAGGCACAACAAAAGCGGCAACAACATCATTATTTTATTATCTAGCTGATCATCCTGAAGTTTGTACCTCTAACCTCAAAGAAATTCGCTTCTTTTTGGATCAAGATTATCCAGAAGCTTCCAACTATCGATATGAAGATGGGTTAGAAAAATATGATGATATTTTCTGTTCTGCTCAGTGCTCCCATCTCGAAAAAATTCGCATGGAGGCAACACCAGACTATCTTTACTCATCAGGGACACCCCTTAAAATCAAAGAATCTCTACCAAATGTGAAACTTATTTTTATCCTCAGGGAACCGGTTTCTCGCTTAATTTCTTGGTATAAATTTGCTAAACAAAAAGAGTATCTTCCTCAAGAGATCACATTTGATAACTATGTTGACAAGCAATTAATTAAGGATAATTTTGAGCAAGAAAATACCTATACCTATATGCGTTCCCTTGAGCAAGGGCGTTATTCTGTCTACTTAAAGCCTTACTTTGACTTATTCGGTTCCGATAAAATTTATGTTGCTTTTTATGAAGAGTTATCCCATAATCCCAAATATGTGCTTGAAAAAATATGTGGATTTGCGGGAATTGATCCAACCTTCTATGGGGATTATCTCTTTAAAGTATATAATCCCAGTAAGGCAGTAAAAAATAGGTGGTTTCACCGGAATTATGAGCAGTTTTTAAATTCGATGCGTCAATATACCCAAGACAAACCCATCCACAAAGTTTTGAGGAAAATTCGACGGTCCCTGGATCCGGTCTATTTACGCCTTAATGTGCAGCCTCAGGAAAAGGTGTCGATTTCACCAACTATCAAACATGCTCTTACTAAGTATTATAAACAGGAAATTACAGCATTGGAAGAACTACTTGGCTGCTCAGTTCCATGGCAATCATGGAATTAATTTATAAAAAAACAATAACAAAGAACACTACCGAAACAACGGTACACGATATGATCATACTGATGAGAGAAGAACACTAATTTAGGACAATATCCATGAAGAAATATGTCTGTACCACTTGCGGCTATGTCTATGACCCAGAAGTAGGGGATCCCGATAGCGGCATTGCGCCGGGAACACCTTTTGAAGATATTCCAGATGACTGGGTATGCCCGGTCTGTGGGGTTGAGAAGGCAGATTTTGAACCGGAAGAATAGTAACATTTTTATTGTCGTATTGATTGTCGTAATCGGTGGCAGTGCCACCGTTTTTTTTGACAAAAAATAGTGGTAGGCAATAAAAAACCGTGCCTTACCAAACCCGGAGTGCTAATTGCCAAGAATGCGATTGGCAATTAGCACTCTGATACTCCATAGCGCTGCTGAATTTCCAGCAATTTTACCCTGGCCTCCCCAGCATTATCGGCCAACTCAGCAAACTCCAAAAATCGCTTCAATTCCTTTTTCAACAAACTCCGTTCCACTTCCCAAGTTTCCCGTCCCAAATCTGGGGGCAAAACAATCATGTCAAATAACGTTGCCCGTTCCTTACCTGGGTGCGGTCGCAACACTCGCCCCCGCCGCTGAATAAATTGGCGGGGATTGCTACTACTTGCCAGAATTACCGCAGTTTCAATAGATGGAATATCCACCCCTTCATCTAAACATCGAATTGCGACTAACCCCTGCAACTCCCCTCGCTCAAATTGACGACGTAATTCCTCCCGTTCTGCCAACGATGTCTGAGCAGTGTACGTGTTGACCCGATACCCCAGTTGAGAACCTAGTAATTGGGTTACTGCTGCTAACTGACGCTTGCTTTCATTACTCACTTGCCCATCTACCGAACCATCCCCACAATAAAATAAGGTATGGTAGGTGTTGAGACGCTTAGCCATTAACCGCTGCAACGCCCTTAACTTGTTTGCCGCCGCCCCAACTAACCGAGCTCGTTGCATCAATAACGATGTTAAAGTAGTGTCATTTTCTATATCGTCTGCTTCCCCTAATGCCCAACCAATCCGTTGAGTTAATTTAGCATAGGCAATATTTTCCGCCTCTGTTAATTCCACGAACACCGGATAGTAGAGGTAACGCACTAGCGCTCCTTGGCGAATCGCATCGGCTAAGGTCAGTTCTGGTTGTAATACTGAACCAAAATAGTCAAACAACGCTTCTGTGCCAGCTTCATCAAAATGCCGTTCCGGTGTAGCTGACAGACCAAGGCGCAGTCCAATGTTACGGGGTAAACTTTTTTCGATGCGGGTAGTCCCAAAATTATGGGCTTCATCTCCCACTATCAGGGTTTTTTCAGGAAAATACTTCAGCTGAGACTGGAAACCCTCCTTGATCAGGGTAGAATTGGTAGTGATTATGGTAATAAAGGATTGTTTCCCAACCTGGAGGTTATATAGCTGGGCAGACAGTTTACTTTGCCAGCTGTAGACACTCTCGAAGGCTAATATCGGTTCTAGATTAAAGTGTTCGCATTCTCTTGCCCACTGAGTAACCAAGTGACGGTAAGGGCAAACCACCAGCAACACCTGTAAGCCGATTTTTTGATACAGTTCCGTTGCGATCGCTAAAGCAGTAATCGTTTTACCACTACCCGTTGCCATTTTCAGGGTTCCTCGTCCCCGATGGGCAAACCAATTGGCCACCGCTTGGCGCTGATACTGCCGCAACTGAATATCCGCTGGTATCCTAGGACATCCCTTTGGTGAGTCAGTGTCAAAGGGTAGCGGTAATTGGTAAGCTCCTCCCGATTCAGCTACTTTGATATTACGGGAGGGCTGATAGTATCCTCGTGCTGCTACACGTTCCCAGTTTCCTGATAGCACGAATGGGAATTTATTGTTCCTCATAGCACGAATGGGAATTTATTGTTCCTCATTGGTCATTGGTGATTTGGT
>NZ_JAAHHS010000597.1 GCF_010692395.1 Moorena sp. SIO3H5 | reverse complement strand
ACTCAATCGGCTTGTTGCTTCTCAAGCTGCACGCCGATACCGCGTATGCTGCAGCCCAAAACTCGACCGATAGTCATCTGCTGCCTCTGGTAGAGGTGTTACTTTCGATTTACCTAGATTAATGCCAATCGGAATAGTTAAACCTGAAGCTTGGATCCGGTTTTCCCTTCTGGTAGGTTGTTCGCCCTTGGCTTTCTCTTCCGGTAGGTTCTTTTCTAAACCTGCAACCCTTAACCTGTTAACCTTCAATTGTTCTAATCGAGCCGCCATTGCTGTAGCTCCGAGATTATTAAATCCCATCCGATTCAGAGCAGCTTTGTCCTCTACCAAGCGAAATAAACGAGGACGAGGATTTCCCGATTGACCATGAAAGGTTACAGTACCTAGTTCAGCAAAGCCAAACCCTAAGGTTGCCCAAATTCCAGCAGCCACACCATCTTTATCAAACCCTGCTGCTAAACCCAGAGGGTTGGGGAAGTTTACTCCCCACAGGGTTTGTTCAAGGCGAGCATCATTTAGGCAAAACCTTTGCTGTAATTGACCCTGAACCCAGTGACCTAGAGTAGACTCCTGATGCCATGACAGCCAGCTCAATAGCCCCAGAGTTCTATTGTGTAACCATTCTGGATCTGTCTTCAACCCAGAAAAGAGAATTGGACGAATGGTAGATTGGTAAATATCCATGGTAATGAGTCTATCAGTAGCTCAGTGGGTCAGTCGCTCATAGTCAAGCTCCAAGACCGCGCTGCATTGCTACTCCCTACTCCCTACTCCCTACTCCCTACTCCCTCAAACCGCCCGACGAGGAGTTAGGTGATTGGTCCTGACGGTAACCATAAAAATCAATCCGATATTCAGTAATCTTTACACCAGTTTGTTCCTCAATTTGCTTGAGCAAGTTTTCCGGTAGTTCTACATAAACATCAAGAATCTGGTTTGTATCCAGGCAATTGACATGGCTATGAGTATCGCTGATATTGCCGTACAACCGTCCATCCGAGCGCTCAATACATTCAATAATACCTTGACTCGATAGGGCATCTAAATTCTGGTAAACAGAAGTATGACCAATAACTTTCCCTTGTTGATTCAATCGGTCATAAATGTCTCGCGCTGACAAATGGTCTTTAGCTTCCCATAACAGTTCTAGAATGAAGCGACGTTGACGACTCAGACGCATACCTAGCGTCTGACACTTATCGATTGCATCTTCTAGTGAACGAATTGGTTTAGCAGCTGCCGCTTCTTTTTCCATGACATGACTTGATGAGTTTAACCACAAGGATTCCCCTATAAATCTACTTATAGCTCACCCAGCTATCTACTTAAGCCAGGGCAATGCTCTTGTGTGATCGGTAACTAGCAACGGGAAAGGGTAAACGGGGTATTGCTTGTGTTCCCAAGTTCCCTGTTATCAAATTTTTCCTTGACCTTGAATGCCCCTGTTTAAATTAATTTTAAGTTAAATTTGGTAGCCCTAAGCCTTATATCCTATATTTTACTACAAACTAGTGAACTAGCCCACCCTACAATCCACGAAGGTGGTGCTTTTGGTTTAAAGGAAGTGTGCTACCCAAAAGCCATCAATTGTGCTCCAACTCGATCTACTTTCGTTAGCGATCGCACAAGATCCAGGTGTCCTTGCTTCCTCCCCCTTGAGAAGAATTGACAACCAAGGATCCCTTTTTCAAAGCTACACGTGTCAAGCCACCAGGATGGACATAGATATCATCTCCGCGATGGAGCACGTAGGGACGCAAATCCACATGGCGTCCTTCCACCTCACTGCCTACAGCAGTGGGAATTCGTGATAGAGCAATAGTCGGCTGAGCCATATACTCCCTCGGCTGAGCCCGAATCTTTTCCGCAAAACTGGCCCGCTCTTCAGGGCTAGCATGGGGGCCAACTAACATGCCTCGTCCCCCTTCCTCACTGGCAGACTTGACCACCAACTCATCTAGATGATCTAGGACATAGGCTCGGTCTTGGTCATTCCAACACAAATAGCTAGGCACATTGGGTAACTTGGGGTCTTCGTTGAGGTAGTAGCGAATCATCTCAGGAACATAGGTATAGACCACTTTGTCATCAGCCACCCCTGTGCCTATGGTATTGGCTAAAGCTAATCTGCCCTGCTGACAAAGATCGATAATAGCCGATAGCCCAGAAGAGTAACCATTCCCCAGTTTCAATGGATGCAAGAGCTGGGCGTCATAACGACGATAAAGAATATCAATTTGTACCAGCCCCTCGGGAGTCCGCCGCTGCAAATACCCCTGCTCGATCACCAAATCTTCCGGCTGGACTAGAGCTACCCCCATCTGTTGCGCTAGAAATGCATGCTCAAAATAGGCAGATTCCACCGGTCCTAGGGTCAGTACTGCAATGGCTACAGGTGAGTCGGAGCCTATCGTAGATGGCCTTTTGTTCCCGGTCGATAGCTTCAGGAGTGTCGAATGTAACTCCTGGGAATACCCTTCTAGGGGCTCAATGGCGAACTTAGCCAAGAGGTCTGGTACAACCCGCTCCATGGCCTGACGGTTCTTCATAACGTAAGCAATACCAGAGGGTAGCCGCAAATTATCCTCTAGCACATACCAAACACCTGCTTCGTTGCGGATCAGGTCTATGCCACTAACATGACACCAGATGCCTGCAGGGGGTTTCATGCCCATGCATTCAGGCATGAACCGAGCTGCTGATTCCACGATTTCTCTAGGGATCTTGCCATCTCTGAGAATATGCTGTTCTCCATAGATATCAGCACAGAACAAGTTGAGGGCAGCCACTCGCTGTTTCAGCCCTGCCGATAGCTGGCTCCATTCTGAAGCTGAGATCACCCGGGGGATGAGATCAAAGGGTAATACTCTGGTCTCACCATGCCACGTGAAGGTTGCACCAAGTTCTGCAAGAACTTTTTCTACGGCTGTATTGGTTTCGGACAAGCTACCTTGAGGGAGTTGCTGCAAGTAGTCAACAACAGCCGCAACTTCTATTCGCGGTTGACCCGGGGCAATGAAATATTCATCATAGAAGCCCTCGATATTATAGGAATCGAATTGCAAAGCTGTCTCCCCTTCACCTTAATTAACAGTCCAGGTACCCAAAGCCTAGACTTACAGCTTATTTAACACAGTTCTTTTCGGGTATGGGGATGTTTAAAGTTTTCTTTGCAAGTTAAGGGAAATGCCTCGACTAAGCCATTGCTCTTCACAGCAGCTACTGCAGCAATGGACTTGAGCTATAACGGAAGTATATCACCTTTACAAAAACTTTGAAAAAAATCTGGAATTCTTCAGGATCAATGGGTAGTTGACTGTATTGCTCAGAAACACTCACATCAACCGGATTCTGAAACAAAAGCCAATACAAACTCATCTCAATCGAGACGATCATAAAACATCATCAGAAATTAGCAGAATGGAAAACATAGAAAGTAACGAACCAATGGTACCAGGTATGACAG
>NZ_JAAHHS010000596.1 GCF_010692395.1 Moorena sp. SIO3H5 | reverse complement strand
AATTTCTCGCGCCATCACCGTGGTAGCCACTATTGCCGATGACAATGATGACTTGTTACAAGCTGAGTTTGGTGCGGCCTAGAATCTTCCGATTCAACTTGATGTTAGCACACAGGTGAAGGCATGTGACAGATAAAGCTTAAAACATACCAGTTAGCAAACAAATCAGCCAACAATGGCATTGTTTAATACTTCAGACTTACCACTTGAGACTTCTGATAGTTCAGACTTACCACTTCAGAGTTCATCCTGGCGTTTAATTCCCTTACTACAGGCATCAGGGCGGCTTCAGATGGCCATTGACCAGTGGCTACTAGCCCAGCACCAACGGGGAAAACATCCCCCAGTATTGCGATTTTATACCTGGGCATCACCAACCATCTCTCTGGGCTACCATCAACGCCGTTGGCCTGAGTTCTGGGAACAACTCACTTGGGCATCACAACCAGTAGAGCTGGTAAAGCGTCCCAGTGGTGGTAGAGCTGTGCTACATCAGGGAGATTTGACCTATATGGTGGTTAATTCCGGATTGACTGGTAAACGTCTTGATGCCTATCACCAAATTTGTGAGTTTTTGATTCAGGGGTGGCGCTCCCTTGGTGTAGAGTTGCACTATGGTTCAGCTGGACGGGGGTATATTAACAATCCCAACTGTTTCGGGACTGCTACTGGTGCCGATTTAGTCTTAGCAGATGGTTCTAAACTTATTGGTAGTGCTCAATTGCGCCGTGGTAATGTGATTTTGCAGCATGGCTCAATTCGCTTAGAACCAGATGCTGGACTCTATACTCAAGTGTTTGGGGAAGCGCCCCCTCCCTTTCATCTACCCATGGCTCAACAGGGCGATGCCTTAATAAACATTGTGGTGCATGCCCTAACTGATGCTGCTGCTGATTGTTTTGGTGTGGAGTTGGTAGAGAAGCCTTTATCAAATCAGGAGTGGCAAGAAATTCTGGCTTTGGTAAATAGCCCATCAGATCAATAGCCCATCAGATCAAATCTGCTTGAACACCCATAGTTAAGGCTGATGGGAAAGCAGACAAGTACAGGTTTTTATCATCGGTAATCATCTATAAATAATTCGCCAAAGCCGTTCGTGTTTGGCCGTAGGCGAAAGCGTGCCCGAACGCGCCCCGCGTGGCTAAAAGGCCAAAAGGCCTCCGCTGCACGAACAGGACTTAAGCAAAAGTAGGTAACAAACTCGCTTATGTCTGAAATTACTTCCATAAATGACTTGGGCGTGATGACTTGTAAACTACGAATCTTGTTCCGAGCCAAATATACTCCTGGCTCGTTTCTCAATCTTTTACAATAACTGCCATAAATCCCATCTCCTGTCAGTATTTTCCCTGAGGGTAAGTTCAAGGTAAGTTTATATAATCCTAAACAAGCACCTTTTTCAGTAATAGCTTCAAGTATGCAGCAGCACAGATGAATCAGGCTACCAATTTTTTTTTACGGCTTAGGGTTTGCTAAATTTAATAATTTGACTCATTTATACCAATCATTTCATAATCACTAAAATATATAAAATTATAACTTAAAAAAATGGTTTATTTTAATAAATAACATTAGATTTATACATGGTTAAGTGATAATAAATTATAGATATTTTTAAAGTTATGAGTAAATCAATTTGTGTTGATAGGATCCTGAAGCAGTGACATACGATCAAGACAAAAATCTCATCTTAGTTGTAGATGATACACCCACCAATTTATCAGTCATATCCCAGGCTTTGCACAATGCTGGCTTTACAGTTGCTGTGGAAACAGATGGTCAAAGCGCGATTGAACAAGTTAACTATAATCAACCCGATCTAATTCTATTGGACGTAATGATGCCAGGAATTGACGGATTTGAGACTTGCAAAAGACTAAAAGCAAACCCCTTAAATCGAGACATCCCGGTAATTTTCATGACGGCACTGACTGACACAGTTGATAAGGTCAAAGGTCTTTCCATCGGAGCCGTCGATTACATCACCAAACCCTTTCAACAAGACGAGGTATTAGCTAGAGTAAGGATACATCTACAACTAAGACATTTGACTAGAACTCTTGATGAGCAAAATTCCCGTTTGAAAGAAGAAGTTGCGGAACGTGCGGCGGCGGAAACGAGGTTAAGTAAGACTTTCCAACAGCTTAAGGAAGCCCAAGAGCAAATTATTGCCACAGAGAAACTAGCATACCTCGGCACGTTAACTGCAGGGGTTGCCCATGAACTGAGGAATCCTCTCAACTTTGTCAACAATTATGCCGAAGGTTCGATGGAGTTAGCTGAGGAACTCATCGAAGAATTTAAAATGCAATTAGAGCATATAGAAACAACAACAGCTAATTATATCAAAGAAACCTTGACAGAACTGCGAGACAATTCTCTCGCTATCAAACGTCATGGTCAAAGAGCCGAGGGCATCATTCAAAGTATGATGCAGCATGCTCGAACTGACAGTACTCAACTCCAACTGACTGACCTCAATACTGTATTAGCCCAAGCTATCCAGTTGGCTTATCACAGTGTTCGTGCCAAGAATCATGACTTCAATGTCACGATTAAAACTGACTATGATGATTCCATTGGTCAACTGGAGTTGGTGTCTAGTGATATTAGTCGTGCCTTCATTAACATTATCGAAAATGCTTGCTATGCCCTCCAGAGCAAGCAGAAGAACATCGGTGAACCATTTCCCGCCATACTTTGGGTGAAGACATTGCGCTTAAGTGACTCAGTAGAAATTCGGATTGGTGATAATGGTACTGGTATCCCGCCTGAAATTAAGGAGAAGATCTTCCATCCTTTCTTTACTACTAAACCTACGGGAGAAGGAACAGGCTTAGGATTATCCTTAACCTATGATATTATCATTGGACAGCATAGAGGAACACTCAATGTGGACACTGAATTGGGAGCTTATACGGAATTTATAATTTGTCTACCCTTCACGAATTTAGACAGCAGCAACTGACACTCCTTTGGTCATCATATATTCACAAACTAGCAAACATAATCAAATAAATTTACTACTCTAGACTGTTACTTAGTCAAGGGTTAATGGGAATTATATAGATATATCACGTTCAGTATTTTTAGTAGTGTTCATAATAAACGTTTTTTTGGTAATGGCTAATAAGTCATGGCTAATCGGTCATGGCTAATCAGTCATGGGTAATGGGTAATGGGTAAGAACAATTCCAAATTTAAAATTCCAAATTAATTATTTTTATTATTACCCATTACCAAATATTAAAACTAAGTGGTAATCCTCAAGGGGAGATAAAATTACATGGCATTTGCAAAAAAAATCATCCTTGTTGTGGATGATGAGCTGGAATTAGAACGTCTCATAAAACAGCGACTTAGAAAACGGATCAGAGCTCAAGAATTGGACTTTTTATTTGCGCATAACGGCTCTGAAGCGCTCGACATCCTAAAATCCTCAAAACGAATAGATCTGATCTTAACTGATATCAATATGCCTGAG
>NZ_JAAHHS010000595.1 GCF_010692395.1 Moorena sp. SIO3H5 | reverse complement strand
TTATTAACTTACGCCTCCTTGAAACAGATTTCTAACCTCAGTGAGGAACGGTGTTGGATTCTAAAGTTCTTTGGTGCTCCTTGTCGTAAATATTATCTCCTTTGCTGATGAACCTGCGGAATGTGGGCTTTACATCCGAGAGCAGATGGTTATTTTCACGATAACAGGCTGCAAGATGGTAATTTGGAATTCTTTCGGAGAGATGATGAATAGTGTGATAGCCGATGTCTGCCGTAAACCATCTGAGAACGGCGGGTAATTCTAAATAACTGGTGCCCTCAACTGCACCGAGAACATAGTTCCAGCCTGCTGTTTTGTGAGCATACGCACCCTCAAAAATATGCTGCACAAAAAAGATCCAGATGAAAATCGTTGCAGAACAACTGAGTGTAATAGAGTAAATACTCCAAAACAGCCCAACTCCCCATAAATGGCTCAGGAAAATCCAACCACCAACCACACAAATGTTGTTAAACAGTACATCCCAAAATTCAGCAACGGACTGCCAATGTTTCGACTGATGAGCAGAGACGGTTTGCCCTAAGTTAAACCCTGAACCCTGCTTCAAATCCGTGAATACATGATAGATGATATCATAAACTCCCATGATTAAAACTAACCTGGGCTTGATCACCAGATAGAAAAAGCCCCCTGGAATCGCCATCAATGGATGTCGCAGGACTTCATACAGTCTTTGCTTGAACGGATCGAGCTTAGAAAACTCCTCAGTGGATAAGAAATCGGCAACGCCCCGATATCGCTCCCAGTCGCCATTGGTTTTGTGATGGTAGGCATGATCTCTCGACCAGGCATATTGGGGAATCGCGTTGATCACACCCAGCAGAAACCCCATGATTCGGTTCATTGATTTTGACCGAAACAGAGAATAGTGTCCGCAATCATGCATCAATGAAAAACAGCGCAGGGAGAAAAGAATTAGCAGCGCAATAATCGGGGGTAGAAGCCACAGCGAAATGGATGCTGCTTTCACGGCCAAGAGCCATAAAAGAACATAAGGGACAACAGTATTGAGAATTTGATAGGTTGCCCGCAGGTTGCTGCTTTTCATGTATGGTATCAAAACAAAGTCAGTTTTTCTGAGCAGATGCGGTGGTTTTAGTTGCCGGGAAGATTCACGTTTTACAAAGGGATGAACCGATGTAGAGATCTGTCCAGTATGATACAGATAATACTTGAGCATAATGGATCTCAATTCAGTGATACATTGGGATTAGTTGTGCTAGTCAATTCTTGTTCCGAGACGCTAGGGGATTATTCCGAGACACGCTTCGCGATCGCCCGTCAGGGTTACTGCACCCCTCGTGCTTCAAGGCACAAACGGCTGGGTGAAACTCGTCCCAGGTTTTACAAACTTGCTCGTAACATTTTTGTAGAATTCAAAGCAGCAAAAACCGACATCATGAACTGCACGATGCAGCATCATGAAGGTTCATTAGTCTGAGTCATGAACTGAGATAGGTCGCAATCGCAGTTGATAGGGAAGCATCTGCAATTTGGGCTTGATTCTATACAGAAACAAGACCAATTACCCGATTGCAAATTAACTGCGTTGGCGAAGCCTGTCCGAAGGACATCGCTATTTAAAAACTGCTGCTCTTTTTTCAAAAAATGCAGGCAGTCACCCCTCTATCCAAGGGACTCAGTTCAAATGTGTTGTTCAAATTCAGTTACAATCGCAATCGCTTCCGAGCTTCAGGAAAGCTTCCCTCAGAATTGAATTGAAAAAATACTGGATTCACCATCATCCGTACCTCGCAGATGTTGCATAACATGGACTTTTTATCGGCGGGCATCCTGACTGAGAGCGATAACGTCTCCTTCACAGTTGCGGTACAGCGTGGGATTCTCACCCAACTTTCCCCGTTTCTTCTAGTGGCTGATCCCCACTAGAACCGATAAATTATTTTATAGTATACTACATTTTCTTGCTTAGAAACATTTATAGCCATTTTCAATCGCCTGAGGTACAGATTTGAGAGGTGGGGGCGCACCGCACCGCCACCTCTTGCCAGCGTTCCTGAAATAGTGTTTGGAGTAAAGGCTCGACTAAATCAACGGTAGAGGGAAAATCCTTCTATTCAATCTTTTGATTGCCATAGAGGGCTTCAACAGCGCGGTGATTCAGTGGAGTTACCCAGCCAGAAAAGTCAGTCATGGGGTGTTAACGATTAAATGACAGACTGGCGACGGTTCACGATGCGCCAAAGCAATAGGCTATGGACAATTGTAATTCCTCCAGACCAAATCAAATGTTTAACAAACAACTTACCCACAATCTCCCAACCCATTCGATGCCCATCTGCTAAGACTGGATAAGCAAACAGAATTAATCCTTGATACAGTGCAAATCCCAAAAGTGAGGCGATCGCCATCCATGTCAAATATCTACTAAAGGAATCCCGACACCAACCTGGCCACCAACTTGCCGCAACAGCAGCCAACAGGGTACCGATTCCCATCAATGCTCCCCAGGTGAAAGCGGTGGATGTTAGGGGATAGCCCCGCAATCCAAATCCAATAGCTTGATTGACCAACCAAACTAGCAACGCTACACCCACAGCCCGTTGTCGAGACAAGGTCGCCCCACTCATGCTTGCAAAGGCAGCTAGAGGCGCGTGGGCATAAACCCCATTACTCGCAACTCCCACTACAAGTAAGGTGAAAGGCCAAAACCGTCCATTTGCTAGGAGTTTCCAAGCTTGAGCTGTAATGTTTGGGTTAGATTTACTACTTTGATAACTTTTCATGGGAAAGGCTCTGTAATTATTTCTATAGTAAACATAAGCCTGTGGTTACAGAAACTAGGCCAGAATATGAGATGGCCTTAAGCCACAGCGGGTTATTCACGAATGTATATTCTAAAGACCTATCCAAAAACTTGAAAATATCTCAGTAACTGGTTTTCGGCACCCAAATTCACCAAGTAAATTTTACGTTGAGTTAACGCTACAATAGGCTTTATGAAACTATTTATGTTAATTTAGCGATGCAATAGCGAGTGGGGGAAACCCCCACTCGCTATTGCATCAAGACAGCGCCAAAACTATGAATAGAATAATTTTTGCTGATTATAATCTGTTCGCGTAGCGTCGCCTACGGCCAAAGGTCTTTCTCTAACTTGTTCAGCACTATCTACTATTAACTCATCCTCATATTTATTCAATCAATTTTTATAATTACTTATATAATTATTGCTAATAAGTTTACAGTCAAGTGACTCTATTTTTGATTAAAAAATGTCTTATTTAGGCTAAAGTAAATGTTGTATCACTACATGTTTATCACCACCAGCACATCAAGTAGCGTGGCACAGGCTACTTGATGTGCTGAATGGTGAATGCTGAATGGTGAATGCTGAATGATTACGCTAGATTACACAACAACAAAATCCTCAGCCGTAATCAGATTGGAGTTGACATCAGTCAAGAAAGCTAACGGTTGATTATTTTGAGTTGTGATCCAGGTGTCACA
>NZ_JAAHHS010000594.1 GCF_010692395.1 Moorena sp. SIO3H5 | reverse complement strand
TGATAATGGGGAGGGGTTTCCTTGACTGTAGGCTTCATACAATGTACATAGTTCCGATGCTAGTATGCCTATAGACCAACCGTCATATATTATGTGGTGCATGGTTAACATTAATATATGAGTTTCTGGCCTGAGTCGTACTAGGGTGACACGCACCAGGGGGCCTTGGGCTAGGTCAAAGGGTTTTTCTGCTTCAGTGCTAGCTAGTTTTTTGAGTTGGGTTGTTTGTTCCGGTGATGATGGTAATTCTACTGTTGACAGATTGATGTTGGCAACGGTCGAAATTACTTGCATGGGTTTCCCGTCTACAGAGGGGAAACGGGTGCGTAGGTTTTCGTGTCGCCTGATGATTTCGTTGAGACTTTGCTCTAATACTTTTACGTTGAGCTGACCTTCTAGTTGTAGACTCACCAGCATATTATATAATGGATTATCTGGCAAAAGCTGATGCCAGAACCACATCATTTGTTGACTGTAGGATAGTAACAAATCCTCCGAACGTGAAATAGACTGAATCAATGATTGATTAGAGTCGTTTACTTGACTAGCCTGGTCTAAAAAGTCCAGTATTTCTGTTTTACGCTCTGCTATTTCTTGACGCAGAGTCAATGTTAAAATCCCTGGGGAAGCATTACAGCGCAGTTGTCCTCCTTCAGCGGCAAATTTTACACCTAGACTACGAAGATAAGATAAGAATTCAACTGTTTTAGCAAGTTTCAAAATACTACCTCCTCACTACCTAATTCTGAGTTTTGTAAATCTTGTTTAGCCCAACTAACGGTCTCAATATATTCTGCCAACTCAGCTACCTTTGGCAATTCAAACAATATACTTAAAGTCAGTTCGTTCCCAAAAGCCTGACGCAAGCGAGAAATCACCTGAGTAGCCAACAGTGAATTGCCCCCCAACTCAAAGAAATTATCATAGATACCCACCTGGGATACCCCTAACAAATCCTGCCAGATTTGAGCAATTTTACGCTCCGTCTCATTCCTGGGCTTTATCCTTTCTTGAGTTGAACGACCCAAATTACTCTCTCGAAGTAAACCTATGTCAATTTCCCCAGTCTCAGTCAAAGGCATTTCAGGCAACTCTACCACAGCACAACTACTAGGTTTACCCACTGCATCCTGTACTTGAGGCTCCAGAAAACTCACATTGGGTTTACCTTTACCGTTAGTAGTAAAGTAAGCTGTTAATTCTTGCAGACTATCCGAAGTAGAAGTCAACCTGCGGATATTTAGATTACTACCATCCAAACCCACCATTAAGTAGGGTTGGTCATGGCATAAACCAGCTAACAGTGAAGACATACCTTGAGATAATCCCACAGCTAGATAACCCTTAGCTTGAGTTAACTGCTTCATCTGATAACCCCGACTCATCCCCATTTCATCCCACATACTCCAAGCTAAACAATAGCTCTGTAACTGACTCTGAGCACGTTGATAGTCAGAAAAAGCATCCAAGAAACTATTAGCTGCTGCATAAGCTCCCACCGTTGTGCCACCAAAGAAACCATTAATAGAGGAAAAATTAATAAACAAACTCTTTGGTTGCAATTCTTGCAATTGATGTAATACCAAAGTTCCTATCAGTTTAGGACGTAACACCTCAGCTAAACTTTCTGGTGTTTCCTCCCTCAGCAAACGCTCTTGCATCAACCCTGCTAGATGAATCACCCCATCCAGTTGTTGAGTGTTCCATCCAGACAAGGTTTGCTGTACTACCTCCTGCACTGCTTTTTGATGGCCAATATCTACCCCTTGGTAAATCACCTCACCACCTAATTGTTGTAATTGTTGGTAAGCTTTGATTTTCTCGGCTAGTTTACCCCCTTGCTGTAAATAAGTTTCCCAACTGTTGCTATCTGGTAGGGGTGTACGACCTAAAAGCAATAGTTTAGCCTGATAATGTTCCAGGAGATACTTAGCAATTTCAACAGCAATTCCTCCTAAACCGCCACTGATAAGGTAAGTGCCTCCAGTTTTGAATGGTAATGGTTGTAATGGTAAGGAAGGTAGGTCAACTTTCTCCAGACCTGATACCCAACGCTCTTCATCTCGATAAGCTACTTCTGAATCTTTGGCATCAATAGTTAGTTCCTCAATTATCCGATGGCTATTGACTTCTAATGAGTCTTGTGGTAAATCTAAATGCCGACAATGCCAGTGAGGGATTTCCATCGGGATAGTTTTCAACAAACCTGGTACTGTAGCTTTTTCATAGGCAATTGCTTCTTTGGGATTGAGAGATTGACTTAGACTTGCGACATACAGTAGTCGTACTGGATAATTTTCCTGATGATTACTAAAGGTTTGTAGGAGGAATAAGAGACTGTAAATACCGGTTTTTTGTGCTGTTTCTATAGTTTCTGTGTCAGTAATTTCTCCAGTCCCAGTATAGTTATCATAATGCCATAGGTGAATAATTGCTCCGATTTGGATATTGTCTCCTCCTAGACATTGGTACAGTTGTTGATAGTCGTCTTTAACATCTGGAGCAATTATATAGTGACTGTCATTGATTTTTTTGAAGGTTTCTCCTTGTTCTATCTGCACATAAGCTTGAGAATTGCTTTCTAACTTTTCGCAGACTTGTTGACCTAATCCTAACTTATCTATAAATACTAAAGCTACTCCCAATTGGGGGAATTTTTGTGGCGGATAATTTCCTTGTTTGCGTTGCCAGGTTTTTTGATAGAACCAATCAGGAATTGTGTGGCTGCTATTTTCGGTAATTAAATCTACCCGTTTTAAGACTTCCTGGAATTCTCCTGTGGCAAACCTTTGACTAAGCTGAGTTCGTTGAATCTTACCGATAGAAGTTTTGGAAATTAAGTCTTTGTCTAGGGGAATTAAATAATCGGGATTAATTCCCATGCGGTTGACTACCTGTTCTCTGAGCGCTTTTAATAAAGCTAATAACTCGGTATCTTCGGTTTTGGAGCTATTGAAAAATATCCCTAATTTATCGGTATTGCCATTAACTTCTCGCACGGCACAAGCGCAGGTGTAAGAAACTTCTATTCCTGGTAATTCTTCTACGGCTGATTCTATTTCATGGCTGTAGTAGTTTAAACCATTGATAATAATTACGTCTTTTTGTCGTCCGGTAATTGTTAAACTTCCGTTCTTGAGAAAGCCTAAATCTCCTGTGTTAAACCAACCATCTGATGTAAAAGCTTCTTGATTCGCCGTGGGATTTTGATAGTAACCTGATGTTACTGACGCGCCTTTTACTTGCACCCGCCCAATTGTTTCTTCTGAGACTATCTCGTTTTGATTATCGACTATTCTGATGGCAAATCCAGGAATGGGAGACCCTACTTCTACAAATTTCTGACCATCCTCTGTTGAGTCTAACCAGAAGTTATGCGAGAACGTTACTGCTGAGGAAGTTTCAGACATTCCCCAAGCAGGGTGCATAGCTTGAGGTGGAAGATTGTATCTAGTCAATAATTCCAAGAATTTTCTGGCAGTTTTGGCGACTATCGCTTCCCCTGCATTGA
>NZ_JAAHHS010000593.1 GCF_010692395.1 Moorena sp. SIO3H5 | reverse complement strand
AACCGAACCATCGGCATCAGTACCAATCAGTTGAACAGATTCAGAGGCATCCACAGTCAACTTTCCCCCATCCCCTTCACCAACAGTGACAGCTAAAACTTGTGCTCCATCTTTGACAATTAACTGTCCAGTGGTAATACTCACATCTCCCCCGTCCCCTTCACCAGCAGTGCTAGCTGAAACAACTGCTCCATCTTTGACAATTAACTCCCCGGTGGTGATACTCAAATCTCCCCCATTTCCTTTCCCAAAAGTTTCAGCCGACAAGTCGCTGACAGGCAGACCATCGACTGAGGTACCAATGATTTGAACAGTAGAAGAGGCATTCACAGTCAAATTTCCCCCGTCCCCTTCGCCAGAAGTGTCAGTTGAAACTCTTGCTCCATCAGAGACTATTAACTTGCCAGTGGGAATACTCAAATCTCCTGCTTTTCCTTTTGAGTTTGAATTACCTTGAGTAGACAAGGCGCTGCGAGACCGACCATCGGCATCAGTACCAATCAGTTGAACAGATTCAGAGGCATCCACAGTCAAATTTCCCCCGTCCCCTTCACCAACAGTGCCAGCTGAAACAACTGCTCCATCAGAGACTATTAACTGCCTAGTGGTAATACTCAACTCTCCCGCTTTTCCTTTCCCTTGAGTTTGAGTAGCCAAGCCGCTGAAAATCCCACCCGAGGCATCAGTACCAATTACTTGAACAGATTCAGAGGCATCCACTGTCAAATTTCCGCTGTCCCCTTCACCGATTGTGATAGCTGAAACTCTTGCTCCATCAGAAACCATTAACTCCCCAGTGGTAATCCTGACATCTCCCCCCTGTCCTGAGCCAGTTACATCTGTAGTTATCCTAGAACCACCGTCAAGACTCAACTGTGAAGCCTTAACAACTATGCCACCCCCACTTCCACTCCCTTCGGTATTCGCAAATACACGAGAGCGATCGCGTAAACTCACCTTAGCCCCCTGCACCTGGATACTGCCACCGCTTTCCCCACTGGTATTAACAAAAGCACCCTCGGACAAACTAATATCCTGAAACTCTTGAACTCCTGAATAATCCAGCACAAAACTAGTATCGGTTGGGGTCAGCTTCACCACGCTATTAGAACCAACACTCCCCAGCTCAATCCGTCCATCGGTTGCTGTTAACTGACCACCAGGAATATTAATGTCACCACCAATTAGTCCTAATGTTTGAACATTTGGTACCTTAAAAAGACTAGACTGATTAGTAATACTCCCTGGATTAGATCCGTATTGCAAGCCAGATGGTATATTAATCGTTAATAACGGTTTATGATTGGGATTTTTAGCGCTGAATACTGTGCCATCTTCAAACAAGACACTATCAGCAGTACTCCCAAAAAATGACCCTCCCAGATCCAGTATGCTATTAGGACCGAAGAAAATACCGTTTGGATTTATCACAAATAAGTTAGCATTTCCAAAAACTCCCAGAGTCCCTAAAATATTGGAAACATTTGCTCCAGTTACCCGACTCAGGATGTTGGTAATTCCAGCAGGATTCGCAAAATAAACTCGCCCAAACTCGGCAACATTAAAATCTGAGAAGCTGTGGAATAAATTGCTTTCTCTAATCGCTCCACCTTCAATTAAATCGGCTAGGTCACCCTTAACATCGACATTGGGAGTTACCACAGAACTTTCATTACCGAGGGTATTATCTGGAGTGATTTGTCCTAATGCCGTAGTTGCAGCCAGTAGAGAACACAACACAACGCTACTTGTTTGCACAAGTCCGTAAACTAGAGGTTTCATGTTAATCAATAGAGCGATCGATTTCTTTAAATATTTAACAGCCGATCCAGAGCTATAATAGAGCCTAATTTTGCTCCTTATTAATAGTATTGGGTAATGCCTAGTTTAGCAATAATTTTTTACAGCCCTTTTCGTCCTGCTTCCGTCAGTTACCCCTTAGCTTTAAGCAGGGCAAAGTAAAGTCCCGAATTAGCTTTTTCCTAGGCGATTCAATCTATACTATTTGCTAAGCATTCAGCTAATGCACTACCTGCTGAATGGTGAGTGCTGATAGCCTATTTTTCAGTATCTATAGACTTATCGGGCTAACCACCAACAATTATCCAGGAAACTTTCAATTGCAGTTAAAAAAGAAGTAAGCATATGCGCTACGCCCACGCTGCTTGAGGTGCTTATTTTATTCAAAAGCAGCTCAAGTAGCGATGCAGCAAAGGAACATCGGGTTTCCCCGACTCGCGCTTTGCATCTTCTGTCTTCTTCTCCCCCCACCCTCCCCACACCTCCCACACTTCCCACACTTCTCTTTACCGATTACCAATAGTTTCTTTAAAAGCTGGACGTTCAGACAAACGCATCAGATAATCAGCAACAGCTGGATAGTCCTTAAAATCCAAATTTACCAGTATTTTTGCATAAGCCAAATAAGACCCTACTGCAATATCCACCACACTAAAATTATCCCCTAACAAAAACTGTTTATTGCTTAATAGTTCATTCAGTGGCTTCAACAAACTGGGCGCTTCTTTCTCCCGTCTATCTTCCAAAAACAATCCTAGACTTAAGGTAGCATTAGCAAACAACACCCACTGCAAAATCTCCGACTGTTCTTCCAGAGAACTAGGGGTTTCTCCATACTTATTAGCTAAGTAAACTAAAATGGCTCCCGACTCCCAAAGTTTAAAGTCCCCATCCACAATTGCTGGCACTTTTCCCATCGGATTAATCGACAGGTATTCCGGCTGTTTATGCTCTCCAGCTTTCATATCCAGCAAGATATACTCATAGGGCACTCCCAACTCTTCCAGATACCACTGCACAACCGCAGCTCGGCTCCGAAGACCACCATAAAGTTTTAGTTGTCCAGATGATTGACTGACTTGAAAATTTTCCTGACTACTGAATTCTGACTCTTGAGTAGGATAAGACATTGTTCTAGATCTAGATTCGTTTACCTTAGGAATATTAAAGTCACTTTGTCCACTGACAGGATTAGCGTATCCAAGGATTATAGAAGTGGAGAAAGTAGCTAAGAAATAGAATAATAGACGCATAGCAAGAAGTAAAGTAGTTTTTTAATGTTTTAGGGAGCAGGGAATAGGCAAGAGGCAAGAGGCAAGAGGAACCCACCCCTAACCCCTCCCAGGAGGGGAAGGCAAGAGGCAACAGACAATAGTAAAACAATTATGAGGTACGGTTTTCAATTTTAAAGTCCCCCTTATTAAGGGGGAGAATGGGGGATCAATTTGTACCTTATCAGATATAGAGTTAGGTAAAATATATAGTTGCGTAGGGTGCGTTAGGGACGGCTTCGCCCTCATTTTATCAGTAGCCAGTGTTGGGAAAGTCCGTCCCGTAACGCACCACCATGTCAAACAGCAAAAATGAGATGCACCCTATCTATATAATCTCATTTTTTTGTCATTTAATAAACATACAATATCTAAAAAGGAATATGAGAAATTATATAGTATCCTATGATATGTGCCACAATTGAGGAACAAACCATTCAAGA
>NZ_JAAHHS010000592.1 GCF_010692395.1 Moorena sp. SIO3H5 | reverse complement strand
GAGCTGTCTCAGTGGCTAATTGACTTTGCCAAAACCCGCCAAAGCGAAAAAATTGCCAATGACACTCAAGATCCTAAGGTCAAGACTGTGGATGTAGACTCTATGGGTGTCTAGTCAAGGGTCTTGAGAGGATTTAGGCAGAAGTGATGATGTGAATCTACTTCTGCATTTTTTTGGCAAGGATACAGGCAAGATGCCCATTCCACGGACTTGAAGGGCGAACGACGGGACTCGAACCCGCGAGTGGTGGAACCACAATCCACTGCCTTAACCACTTGGCTACGCTCGCCATAATCTTACAGTAGTTTATTATAGCATCTTATTTGTTGTTTTATCAACAATCTATGAAAGTTTGATGGTAATTACTCACTCAGTCAGTGCTGTGGTTTGCTGACCATTGCGGCAATTGTCTTGCCCTGAGGGACTTCCATGAAAAATGCAAGACGTTACCACCATTTTGCAGTTAACCTGGAACTCGAAGGCTTGATAGCCATCGTAATATATAATATATAGTTAAAAAATTCAGATGAAGATTTCACAGGTTGTCACCGCTTTTGGCACTATAGTGCTGGCGGTGGTGGGAGGCTCAATGGTGGTGACTAATCCTGGACAAGCCACCTATGAAGATTATGCGGTTGAGCAACTGAGCAAGTATCTAAAAGAAGAAGTTTGTCCCCAAGCTCCGGAAGCCCTAGATGGTTTCATCCGCCGTCAGTGTACCATACTGGTGGATACAGGACGACCCCAAATTAAGCAAGTTGTTGCCCAGACTACAAAGCGAGAAAATTTCTTGCTCTTTAGTATTTACCGGACTGACCTTGATGTTGGTACGCTGATCCCTTCATACTCTTTTGAAACTGTAGGGATCTGTCAACAATTTTACCTTTACAAGGCTGATGAAAAATCATACTAAGGGTAGTTGTTAGATGGCGAGCACTGGTATTTTTGTGGGGATGGTTACCTTAGACTTGGTATACCTCAGCACCAACCTACCAAGCAGCAATGAAAAAATAACTGCCTCTGACTATACAGTAGCGGCTGGGGGACCAGCAACGAATGCAGCAGTAACGTTTAGCTATCTAGGGAATCTAGCTAAAATCCTAGGTGTGGTGGGAATTAATCCGATTACTCAGCTAATTCGCAGCGATTTGACCAGTCATGGCGTAATCATCGCTGACCTTGATCCAGCTAACCCCCAACCGCCACCAGTATCTTCTATCATTGTTACGGAATCCACAGGCGATCGCGCAGTTATTTCGATTAATGCTACTAAAATCCAAGCCAGCAGTACACAAATACCTCAGGATTTAGACTTGATGGTGGATGTGGTGCTCATTGATGGTCATCAGATCGTGGTTAGTAATGCGATCGCAAAATTTGCCAAAACTCATCATATCCCTGTAGTCATCGATGGCGGTAGCTGGAAGCCAGGATTTGAAACAATTTTGCCCTATGTTGATTACGCCATTTGCTCAGCCAATTTCTATCCACCAGGGTGCTCTGACCAAGAAGACGTGATGGCTTATCTCCTAGAGGCTGGGATTAATCACATTGCCATTACCCAAGGAGAAAAACCAATTCAGTATCGTAGCTTAGGAGTGTCCGGTGAAGTAACCGTACCCCAGATTCAAGCAGTAGATACCTTAGGAGCTGGGGATGTGTTTCACGGTGCCTTCTGTCACTATATTCTACAAAAAGAGTTTACTGATGCCCTAGCCGCAGCAGCAAAGGTAGCTTCCAATTCCTGTCAGTTTTTTGGGACTCGTCGGTGGATGGAATAAGATATTGAAAATTAGAGCAACAAATGCTTATCTGCCCACACCGATGGGGAACTAGGAGAGCTTATACTCCAATCTGTAATCACAAATAGGCACGAAACCTGATGCAAGACTACCAAGCTCCCTGGTACCTAAGAAATGGCTTATTTCAAAGTATTGCTACCACTTACTGGTACGGCACGACCTGGAGTTGGTGGGGGGAAAGAGTACCTTGGCTTTCCCATTTGCCCCTGATTCCCTGGCAGGAAAAGATATTTACTGGTGCGGATCAGGTACCGTTGCGCGGATTGTGGAGTTGTCCTGACAATGCCAAAGGTACCCTGATTGTTAACTATGCCCTTACAGGGGATGTCGATAGTGGTTGGTATAGTCGTACCCTTGCTCGTAAAGCCTACAGCAATGGTTGGGCAGTGTTAATTTATGATTGGCGCAGTAACGGACGCAGTGCACAACTATCCCCAGTCCCATCTTCTGACGGTTGGCGAGAAGGGGAAGATCAGTTGCAGCTAGCCATGCAATTAGTAAAGATGGGTTGCCCAGAACCTGTGGGTTTGGTGGGCTTTTCCATGGGAGGACAGTTGGCATTGTGGGGACTTAAGGCCGCAGTTGAAAACAATTGTTCTCTGGTCAGGTTTGGAGCAGTTTTGGGTCCTAATCTGGAATCGAATCGCTCCATAGATTATTTGCTATCTACGCCAATAGGACGCTTGATCGAACAGAGGTTCACTCATAAACTCAGGAAAATATCTCAACAACGGTTAGAAAACTTTCCTGAGGCTGTCAAACCTGGTGTAGTGGAGTGCATTAACTCAATGCGGAGCTTTGACCAGTATATGGTGATTGATTACTATGGGTTTGCTAGCGTTAATGAATACTATCAGAAGACTAGTGGACTTTACCTGTTGGACAGCTTAGCTTTGCCCTATTTGATCATCTATGCTGCGGATGACCCGATTTTTGACCCTACTATTATTCCAGAATTGGAAGAGCGCACGAGTAGTAATCCCTATGCCAACTTGATTTTAACTGCCCAAGGGGGTCATGTGGCTCACATTAGTACAGGCCAAGGTGATGTGGATGAATTTTGGGCTTTGAATCGGCTTTTGGAATTTTGTGATGCTCAATTACTTACTGCCAATTCTGAATCACGTTAAACTAAACATGACCAGTTGGATTTTTGAGTCGCTATTATCAATTTTCTATGGGTACAATTACCAAAGTCGTTGTTTATTCCCTGGGAATTTTCTTTTTCTGTACTACCCCAGTTTTTGCTCAACATACTCAACATAATAGTTCAACTGCTACTAGCCAGCAACAACAGATAGAAACGGTTAATCTACTATCCCTACCAGAGGTATTACCGGAATGGAAAAAAGCCCGGGTTATCTATTTAGGAGAAACTCACAGCAGCCAAAAAGATCATGAAGCGCAGTTAGCGATTATTAAAGCACTAACCCGTGAAAATTCCAAAATTGCGATCGCAATGGAAATGTTCCAGCGCCCAGCTCAGGATATCCTGGATCAATACCTAGCCGGGAAAATCACAGAAGCTGAGTTGGTTAAGCAAAGTGAGTATGAACAACGCTGGGGCTTTCCTTGGGAATATTATGCTCCCCTGGTACGCTTTGCTAAAACCAATCAACTGCCTGTGTTAGCGTTAAATACACCCACTGAGGTCACTCGTAAAGTAGCCCGTAGCGGTTTAGAGAGTTTAACCTCTGCTGAGCAGGAACATATTCCCCCTTTA
>NZ_JAAHHS010000591.1 GCF_010692395.1 Moorena sp. SIO3H5 | reverse complement strand
ACCACCGCCCCGAACTGACAGCCGATAAATTTATTCCCAACCCTTTTGAGGACTCAAAACTCAACCCCCCCCTTACCCCGGAGGGAAGTCAAAACTCAAAATTATATAAGACAGGGGATTTGGCTCGGTACTTAGGGGATGGCAACATCGAATTCTTGGGTAGAATAGACCACCAAGTAAAAATCCGGGGATATCGCATCGAAACAGGAGAAATAGAAGCAGTTCTCAATTCATCCCCTCAAGTCAAAGAAACAGTAGTAGTAGCAAGAGAAGACAACCCAGGAGATAAACGTTTAGTCGCATACATAGTACCAGAAACCCAAACCACAACCACCTCCAACTCCGAACTATCAGAAACCCAAGTAGATAGTTGGCAAGACATATTCAACCAACAAATCTATGACCAGCTCAGTGAAGTAACTGACCCCCTATTCAACACTAGAGGATGGATTAGCAACTACGATAACCAGCCCATACCAGTAGAGCAAATGCGCATCTGGGCAGGAGATATAGTAACTCAAGTATTAGCGCATAAACCAGAGAGTGTGTGGGAAATAGGTTGTGGCACAGGAATGCTGCTATTTCAAATCGCACCCCAGACACAAAACTATTATGGGACAGATATCTCCAAGGTCTCATTAGAATACATCAAACAACAAATAGAACAGCAACCAGACAAATATAGTCATGTCTCTTTAGCACAGAAACGAGCGGAAGACATGGCTGATATAGCTCCTAACAGTTTCGATGTCGTACTGCTTTCTTCCATAGTGCAGTATTTCCCGAGTGTGGAATATCTGTTGCAAGTAATAGAAAACAGTATCAGGGTAGTCAAACCAGGAGGAATGATTTTCCTAGGGGATATCCGCAGTTGGCCATTAATGAAAGCCTTTCACAGTTCAGTGCAACTGTATCAAGCAACTCCATCACTGTCAGTAGAACAACTCAAGCCAAAGATAGACAGACAAATGGAGCAGGAAAAAGAGTTGTTAGTGTCACCAGAGTTGTTTGTAGCTCTCAAAGAAAAACATCCAAAAATAACTCATGTACAAATGCGTCTACAGAGAGGAACAAAACACAATGAACTGAATAAATATCGCTATAGCGTACTGTTACATATAGAGGCACAACCAGGAAAAGTAATAACACCGACTGTAGAAAGTGGAGGGGCTGTTAGTGTTCAACAGATAGAAACTTATCTGCGAGACATTGGGCCAGAATCAATTTGCTTTACTGGTTTAGTCAATGGCAGAGTAGCTAATGATGTAGAGTTGGTAGAGTGGCTATCACAGCCAGAATCAAAACAGAATGTACAGCAGTTGAGGCAGTTTTTCGAGTCAAAGGAAACCAAGAGCATTGACCCAGAGAGGTTATATGAACTAAGTGCATCTTTAGGGTATAGCTTAGAGTTGTGTTGGTCTGCTCAGGGAGGTCCAGAATTGATGGATGGGGTATTTGTGCGCAGTGAGTTAGCCAAAGAAGGGATAGTGTTAACACCCCTAACTCAAAAATCGGTGGTAGCAAGTAACTGGAATAATTATGGGAATAATCCGTTGAGTTCCCAGTTGAGAAACCAACTGATACCAGAGTTGAGAGAGTATCTGGAGTCGCGGTTGCCAGAGTATATGGTGCCATCGGGGTTGATGGTGTTGTCCAAATTGCCTCTGACTCCCAATGGCAAGGTAGACCGTAAGGCATTACCTGTACCGGATGTGGCCAGTAGTGTGTCAACGGAGTATGTAGCTCCACAGACGGAAACACAGAAGGTCTTAGCAGAGATTTGGGCAGAAGTGTTGGGTATAGAACAGGTGGGAATACACGATAACTTCTTTGATTTGGGTGGTCATTCTTTGATGGCAACTCAGGTTGTTTCTCGTGTGCGACAAGGATTGTCAGTAGAGTTATCTGTAAGTAAGCTATTTGAAAATCCTACTATCAAACAATTAGGTACTGACATTGATGCGATAAATGACGATGCTTTTTTAGCAGAACGACTAGAAACAATTTATAACAATCAAGAAAAATTAGAAGAAATCGAACTATGAAAACATTAAAAAAATTTTTAGAGAATCTGGCTAATCAAAATGTCAAATTATGGCTTGAAGGTGAACGCTTGCGTTGTAAAGCTCCAGAGGGAGTATTGACATCAGAGCTACAGATTCAATTAAGCAATCGTAAGCAGGAAATTATTACTTTTTTAAAACAAGCTAATTTAAATAGAGAATTCAAGGAAAACTTAATCAAGCCTATTGAGCGAAACGGCAACCCGCCACCATTATCTTTTGCACAGCAAAGGCTATGGTTTATTGAAAAAATGGCCTTGAGTAGCAACGCCTACAATATGCCATTAACCTTACATCTAGTAGGAAAACTAGACTATGTAGCCCTACAAAAAAGTCTCAACCAAATCATCGCTCGCCATGAACCCCTGAGAACCACCTTCAGTGAAACCAACGGCACACCAGTACAAATAATTAAACCCCCCTTTGAACTAGAACTACCTTTACAAGACCTAAGTGGGTTAACACCATCAGAAGCTACCACTAAACTCCAACAACTACTCCAACAGGAAAATGAACTTTTATTCAATCTAGAAGTAGACCCCCCCATACGGGCTCAGTTGTATCAATTAGGAACAACAGAATACATACTGCAAATCACATTACATCACATAGCTGGTGATGGCTGGTCACTGACAGTATTACCCAAAGAACTATCAGCTATTTACACTGCCACAGTGTTCGACAAACCATCCCCATTACCAGAGCTACCCATACAATATGCCGACTTTGCAGTTTGGCAAAAGAACTACTTACAAGGTCAAACCCTCTCTAGCCAACTCAACTATTGGAAGGAAAAGCTCCTTGACTTACCTCAACTACAACTACCCACAGACCATCCCCGACCCGCAGTTGAAACTTTTAATGGAGCAGGTATACCGATAAACATACCAGCAGCGCTAACATCAAAAATTAAACAACTGACCCAAAAGCAGGGAACCACCCTATTTATGACCCTGTTAGCAGCCTTTAAAGTATTACTGTCTCGTTACAGTGGTGAAGAAAGTGTAGCAGTAGGAACACCGATAGCCAACCGCAACCGCAGTGAAATAGAAGGATTGATTGGTTTCTTTGTCAACTCCCTAGTCATGTACACAGACCTGGGAGGGGACCCTAGTTTCACAGAAGTATTAAACCGAGTTAAACAAACAGCCCTAGAAGCTTATGGTCACCAAGACATACCCTTTGAGAAATTGGTAGAACAGTTGCAGCCAGAACGGTCTCTATCGCAAAACCCCTTATTTCAGGTAGTGTTTGCCGTTCAGGAGAGTGAACACATGAAACCATCCTTCAGCCTGCCTAACTTAGAGGTAGAGTTAGGTTGGGAGCGATGGATGGGAGATCAAATGACAGTGCGGATGGACTTAGAGTTACATCTGTGGCCAGTAGGAGAAGAAATCAAAGGATTCTGTGCCTATAACACAGACTTGTTTGAAGCCGAAACAATTAGTCGCATGGTGTCACATTATGAAA
>NZ_JAAHHS010000590.1 GCF_010692395.1 Moorena sp. SIO3H5 | reverse complement strand
CAAAACAGCCACCTCAGTTTAAAGATGACCAGAAGGTAACAATAGAAAAATTCTCTAGCTGATTTTAGTCTAATCAGGTACACACGATTTTTTTTTTAACCCTCTTCTATCATAGCTGTTACGTCTTCCCACTTCCCTACTCCCTGCTCCCTGCTCCCTACTCCCTGCTCCCTGCTCCCTGCTCCCTGCTCCCTGCTCCCTGCTCCCTAAAACCCAGAAATTTGTACCTCACAAGTTGTAGAATTGCTATAGCTAATGAATAATATAGAAGAATTCCAAAAAAACAACAATTATTACCTGAAAGCAGCCATGGCTTGGTTGGTACTCCTTTTGGAGCAGAAAGCTCAAAGAGAAGGGACAACTGCGGCTGAGCTAGCGGCAGCAGAAAAGACGATGATAGCAGCAGAGAGAGTCGAACCCGCGCCAGCCTTGGTAAGACTCAAACACCAACTGAAGTTATCTCAGTTTGAAGCAAACCTCTTGCTGCTGTGCGTCGCCATGGAATTGAACCAAAACATTCCGCAGTTATATGGTTTAATTCAGGGGAACAACCGCAACTATCCGACCTTTTACCTCGCCTTTATGATTTTCGAGGCTCCGGCTTGGGATATCGTTTCTCCTGAAAGACCCCTGCGCTATTGGCAACTCATTGAAATTCTTCAATCTGGGGTCGATCCCTCGATTACCAGTCCGCTACGTGCCGATGAAAAAATTATCAATTATATCAAGGGGTTAAATTACTTAGACGATCGCCTAGCCAAGCTGGTCTTGCCATGGAAAAGACCGGAAAACAGCAACACCCAACCGGAAAACAGTCTGCCACCTTCTCAGCAAAAAGCAGTACAAGGAATAATTAATCAACTCCAGCATAACACAGATGCTCCCCAGCCAAAGGCGATCCAACTGTTGGGAGCGGATACAGCTAGCAAGCAACTGGTAGCCTGGCAAGTTTGCCAGTGTTTGAGCCTGGAACTCTATCGCTTGCCGATCGCCCTACTACCAACAGATAGTCATGTCTTGGAAACCATAGCTCGCTTGTGGGAGCGGGAAAGCCGCCTGGAGCAGGTGGCACTTTATTTAGACGTGCTGTCTTGCGAAGACTATATCACTCAGGGGCAAATGGCAGCATTCTATCGTTTTTTGGCACGGGGGAATGGCTTCTTTTTTATCGACATCTACGACAAAACCTCAGCTTTAGAAGGGGAAAGCTTGAGCTGGGATATTACCAAACCGACATCGGGAGAACAAATACAAACCTGGGAGAAGGCTTTAGGAACTGTAAGTCGCGACTTAGTCATGCCCCTGGTAGGGCAATTTAACTTAAATATTGCCGAAATTGAGAAAGTTGTCCGCAAAGTGTTGTCCCCCGATCTCCAACCTGTAGAGTATACGGAACAGGTAAAGGTAGAGCAGGAGGTGGTTGCACCAACAGTCCCTGATTTAAATTTGATAGACTCGACGAGTGCTAATCTGGGACGCGATCGCTTCGAGTTAATCGGCATCCCCAATACGATAACAGAGAAAGTAACCGAAACACAGAAAGTAACCGAAGTCCAGGATATTGAACAGGTTTCGCCACCACCCCAGGAAGATAATTTCCTGTTCAAGCAACTGTGGGATGGTTGTCTGGAAATAACCTGTCCCAAATTAGAGACTCTCGCACAGCGCATAGATGTGAAAGCGGGTTGGCAGGATATTGTCTTACCAAAAGATGAGACAAATCTATTACGTCAAATTGCTAACCAAGTGCGACAGCGAGGTAAAGTCTATGAAGAGTGGGGTTTTCACCAGCGGATGAATAGAGGCAAGGGAATAAGTGCTTTATTTGCTGGAGAAAGCGGTACGGGGAAAACCATGGCCGCAGAAGTAATTGCTAAGGATCTGGGCTTGCATCTGTATCGGATCGACTTGGCTACGGTGGTGAGTAAGTATATAGGAGAAACAGAGAAGAATTTGCGTCGTCTGTTCGATGCAGCGGAAGATGGCGGTGCAATTCTGTTTTTTGATGAAGCTGATGCCTTGTTTGGCAAGCGTTCGGAAGTTAAAGACGCCCACGACCGGTATGCGAATATCGAAATTAACTATTTACTACAGCGTCTGGAAGCTTATCGCGGTTTGGCCATTCTAGCAACCAATAAGAAAAATTCCATAGATGGAGCTTTCCTTCGGCGTTTACGATTTATTGTTAATTTTCCTTTTCCTGGGGTGGAGCAACGTGCCAAAATATGGCAGAAATCATTCCCGAAAGAAACCCCAAGAGAGATGCTGGACTGGGAGCGCTTAAGTCGCTTTAATTTTACAGGAGGGAATATACACAGTATAGCATTGAATGCAGCATTTATGGCAGCAGAAGAAGGTAAATCTGTGACAATGGATGTTGTCATGCGAGCAGCGCGGATGGAGTTCAAAAAACTGGACAAGTTAATAAATGAAGCTGATTTTCGGGAGTTCTCAATCCTGGGTGAATTGAGATAAATTTTGTAAACAATGAACGTAAATCTGAGAATAAATGAGATAGTAATCGGGGAAGGTGTTGACTTACCCCGCAGTATGCGTCGGGTATTGCAAGCTGCTGTCGAAACTGAATTAACCCGCCTGTTGACAGAAAATGGATTGCCCCATAGTCTAGCACAAGATTATAGGATACCGGGTATGCAAGTTGATCTGGAATTAAAGGGGAAAACTAGTCCCGATCACCTAGGAAAGATGGTGGCTCAATCCATTTACGAAAAATTAATTAAATAATATCCAGTTAGTTATAGATACAAAGGATAAAAAATGACTCTTCAATATGATGTTAGCAGAAGCAGCGAGTTTTCCCAGAAGAAGGGTTCCGATGACTGGATATTGCAACGGAGTGCGGTGCGTGAGCTACCAGCAAAAACTGTGAGACCTCAAATAGAAAGTGCAGCGGGCGCTCGCTCAGGCATTCAACTGGACTTGATGGAAATACCAGTCCACAACCAAGATCCGCTAGTGGTGCAGCCAAAGCTGATGGCAGGTTCAGTGGGAAATCATAACTGGGTCTGTCAACTAAAAGAACACCAGCAGAACGTAGCGGATGTTGGAGATACCCCAGTGCAGCAGGTAGCTGAGGTGGAAGCGCCAAACAATACTGGCCTGCCCAATGGTCTCAAAGCTGGTGTAGAAAACCTTTCAGGCATGTCAATGGATGATGTACGGGTTCACTACAATTCATCAAAACCAGCCCAGTTGAATGCCTTGGCCTATACTCAGGGTACAGATATCCATGTCGGACCAGGACAGGAAAGGCATTTGCCCCATGAAGCGTGGCATGTAGTACAGCAGAAAGAAGGGCGAGTGCAACCAACGATGCAGTTGCAGGGGATGGCAGTGAATGATAATTCAGCACTGGAACGGGAGGCAGATATCAGGGGAAAACAAGCAAGCTTATTCAATGACAAGGGACAAAAAAAAGCTCCAGAATTGGCTGAGGCAGAATCTAATATTACACAAAGAAAGCAGCCCCTCGTCCAAACAATTCCCAATAAGAGCCAAGATGAACGAGTAAAGCACAAATCAACAGGAGA
>NZ_JAAHHS010000059.1 GCF_010692395.1 Moorena sp. SIO3H5 | reverse complement strand
TGAAGAATTTGCGGCCTTCAAAGCAGCCCATCCCGACCATCTAGTGGTGTCTTACATTAATTGCTCCGCTGCCATTAAAGCGATGAGCGATATCATTTGCACCAGTTCTAACTCAGTTAAGATCGTCAACCAAATTCCGAAAGACCAGCCGATTATTTTTGCCCCAGATAAGAACTTAGGTCGCTATGTCATGGAGCAAACTGGACGGGAGTTAGTCATGTGGGAGGGGAGCTGTATTGTCCATGAAACCTTTTCTGAGAAAAAGATTGTGGAACTCAAAATACAGCATCCCGAAGCGGAGTTTATTGCCCATCCAGAATGCGAACCCCCTGTCTTGCGTCATGCCAGTTACATTGGTTCTACAACCGCCTTATTGAAGTATAGCGAGGAAAGTTCAACGGAAGAATTTATCGTGGCTACTGAGCCAGGAATTATTCACCAAATGCAAAAGAGGGCACCCCAGAAAAATTTCATCCCTGCTCCAGGTATGGATAGCAATTGTGCCTGTAACGAATGCCCTCACATGCGGCTCAATACTTTGGAGAAGCTATATCTAGCCATGAAGCAGAAAACACCAGAAATTACTATGCCGGAAGACATCCGAGTAGCGGCGTTGCGACCAATTCAACGGATGTTGGAGTTATCAGTGTAGTGCTGTAGTGCCCCTGAGCAGCTTGACCAAATTACTTGACAAAAGTATAAGTTATAAATTATGACTTATAAGAACTTTGTGTTGTGAAAACGAATAACTGCTTAGGAATTAATCAATTAAAAACTAGCGACATATGATCTATCGTGCAAGATTTTAAATCATCCCCTGACGAGCCTTTCCCATCTGCCAATACTCCCTCCCAATTTGACATCATAGTGGTCGGCAGTGGTGCGGCTGGGCTATATGCAGCCCTTTGTCTACCTGCTCATTTGCAGGTAGGTTTGATTACCAAAGATACCCTAAAAACAGGCTCAAGCAACTGGGCTCAGGGAGGAATCGCTGCTGCTATTGACCCATCTGATTCCCCAGAGCTTCACCTAGAGGATACCCAGCGAGCGGGTGTTGGTCTTTGCGATCGCGAGGCGATAAAGTATCTGGTAGAAAATGCCTCTGCTGCCATTGACTCTCTGGTCAAGATGGGGGTTGCCTTTGACCGCAAAGGCAAAAAGCTAGCCATGACCCTAGAAGCAGCTCACTCTCGTCCCCGCGTCCTCCATTCGGCAGACACCACAGGTCGAGCAATAGTGGATACGCTCACGGCCAAAGTATTGGAGCGTCCCAATATTAAGGTGCTATCTCACGCAGTGGCTTTGAGTTTATGGCTCAATCCAGCAACTGGTCATTGTCAGGGGATTAGCCTCCTCCATCAAGGTCAGATATCTTGGCTAAAAGCTTCTGCGGTAATCCTAGCCACAGGTGGTGGCGGTCAAGTGTTTGCCCAGACCACTAACCCAGGCGTAAGTACAGGAGATGGAGTAGCACTGGCTTGGCGGGCTGGAGCAATTGTTAGAGATTTGGAGTTTTTCCAATTTCATCCCACGGCTTTAACCAAACCAGGGGCACCTCGCTTTTTGATTACAGAAGCTGTCCGGGGAGAAGGAGCACATTTAGTCGATGAGAAAGGCGATCGCTTTGCTTTTAATTACCACCCTTCAGGGGAGTTGGCTCCTAGAGATGTGGTAAGTCGGGCAATTTTTAGTCACTTAGAAAAAACCTCCGCCGATCCTAGCCACGGGAATGTTTATTTAGACTTGCAACCCATTGAGCCAGAGCAAATTCGCTATCGTTTCCCCAATATTATTAACGTATGTCAACATTGGGGCATTGATATCTTCAAACAACCCATTCCCGTTGCACCTGCTGCCCATTACTGGATGGGAGGAGTGGCTTGCGATCTGACCAGTTGCACCTCGATTCCAGGGCTATATGCCATTGGTGAAACAGCTAGTACGGGAGTTCATGGTGCCAATCGCTTAGCGAGTAATTCCTTATTGGAATGCTTGGTTTTTGCGGCTCAATTAGCTGAGATTCAAACAGCTCCTAATCCAGTTATGGCGGAATCCCTACCCTTTATAAAAGAGAAAGGTGACTGGGAAAGGGACATCGAGAAGATAGCCTCAGTAAGGCAAAGTTTGCCCTCCCTGATGTGGCAAAGTGCAGGAATTTGTCGCTCCCAGGAAGTTTTAGAGTCAGCCCTTGCCCAAGTTAATTCTTGGCGCTCTGAATTGGCTGGCTTAGAAGTGAGTCAATACCTGCTTGATTTACTGCCCAACCAAACAGTTAAATTTGAGTCACCATTAGCGGAGCAGCAATTGCGAACGGCTGCAGAAACATTCAATCTCCTGGATATCGCCCATTTAATTCTCAAAAGTGCAGCATTGCGTACTGAAAGTCGGGGCGGACATTACCGCAGGGATTATCCCCAAACTTCACCCAGTTGGCAAGTTCACACCTTGGTACAGGGGGATCGTTGGTGGAAATCTCCACAACTTTCTCTGAGTTTAGAAACCAATCAGATAGCGGTATGAATACCACTTACTCAGAAGCGGTGAAAACAGCGCAAACCTATTATGATGGTCCAGAAACAGACCGATTGTATGCTACTTTCTGGGGTGGGGAGCATATCACTTATGGGATATACAAGAGTTCGGATGAACCGATCCATGATGCCTCCAAGCGCACTGTGGAAACAATTGCCCAAACTCTGGAAAATCTAGCTCCCGATTCACGAGTCATCGATATAGGTGCTGGTTATGGAGGGGCGGCGCGGTATCTCGCCAAAACCTACGGTTGTTCTGTCTGCTGTCTCAATTTAAGCGAGCGGCAAAATCAACGGAATCGCCAACTGAACCAAGAGCAGAATTTAGCCCACTTAGTTGAGGTAACTCAGGGTAGTTTTGAGGATATTCCCTATCCAGACAATTCCTTTAATATTGTCTGGTCCCAGGATGCGATTTTACACAGTAGCGATCGCACTCAGGTCTTTGAAGAAATTAAGAGGGTTTTGCAGCCAGGGGGAGAGTTGATTTTTACTGACCCCATGCAAAAGGAGACTTGTCCACCAGGACTACTGCAACCAGCCTTTGACCGTCTGGGTATCAAGGATATGGGTTCCTATCGCTTTTATAGTCAGACAGCCCAGGAATTGGGTTTTGAGGAATTGCACTTTATTGACCTTTCGGAAAATGTGCCTACCCATTATCGACGATTTGGGGAAGAAGTACGCGTACGCTATCAGGAGGTAGTCAGAATGAGTTCCACCGAATTTGTCGATAAAACCTTGAAAAGCATTGAACCCTGGATCGAGTATTACCAAAAAGGGTACATGCAGTGGGGCATTTTGCATTTTCGCCTGGGGTAAAATTTTTGGGAGTCAAGCTGTGACGATTTACTTTTACGACATTAGCGAAAAGCCCTATGGTTGTTTCTCCAACTTTTCCCCCCATGGCTTTGAACTGGACGGACTCTGGTGGCCCACCTCAGAGCATTATTTCCAAGCCCAGAAGTTTGCTGGTACGTCCCATGTAGAAGAAATTCGTTCTTGCAAGACTCCCGCAGAAGCTGCGAGCATGGGACGAGAGCGTACTCGTCCTCTGCGCAGGGATTGGGAAAAAATCAAAGAGGATGTTATGGGGCGAGGCTTACTCTGTAAGTTTCAAACCCATGCTGATATCCGCGAAGTTCTGCTGGGGACAGGGGACGAACTAATTGTGGAAGATGCTCCCCAGGATTATTATTGGGGTTGTGGTAAAGATAGGAGCGGTAAGAATCGCCTGGGACAAATTTTAATGGAAATCCGAGCTATCTTACGGGAATCTTGAGAAGGAGGAATGCTGAACAACTATGACAGAGTTAATGAATGCCGTTCTTCTTACTGAATTTGGACGGCCATAAAAACTGGTCTATACCCAAAGTCCCTAAAGCAGTCCGGAAAAAGGTAGAACTGTTAATTAACTTTGGAGCTTGTCAGGATTTTCTGGCTATAACAAATTGGCTATGTAAAACTGTCAGTAAATAATTAATCTAATCTTGATTGGGCGGGAGTTTTAGTTTTTGAGAGAATGATTTTTCAGAAATAACCTGCCCAATCATATTTAGTGGGCTCATACTTAGTGGGCAATAAGCGCGGTTTTCTGCATACTAGGTTCCCTAGAGCCGTTTTTATCTACTTCATCCGAAATGCTTGATCAGAAATCCTTGTCAAATAACCAGGATTTTTGAATTTTTAAACACGAAATTACCTTGGAATAACCATGACACTATCACAACCAGAAAAAGAATATCCTCTCTCAAAAGACGAAGCTTTGATTTACGATTGGCGCATCCATAGTATTCGCCAAGCACTGAAAGAAAAAGGAAAAGCCACAGGTCCTTTGCAAATTGAAGATTTGCTAGAATTGAATCACTTAGACCAATACCACTACTTTGGTACCAAAGCTTGCGATCGCGCTATCGATCGTTTGGCACTATCCCCCAACTCGCGAGTTTTGGACATTGGCAGCGGTATTGGTGGGCCAGCTCGATACATTAGTTATAAAACGGAATGTCACATCCAATGTGTGGAATTAAGAAAGAGTTTTAACGAAATTGCCCAAGAACTCACCCAACGAGTGGGACTTGACAAACGCATCCAATACCTCACAGGCAGTATTCTAAGTCCCCAAGTGATTGACGCCCTGTTACCAGGCTCATTTGACAGCATCATTTCGTTTCTGTCATTTTTACATATTGAAAACCGCGATAAAATCCTGGAAATTTGTTTTCGCTCTTTGAAGGAAAACGGCCTGATCTATATCGAAGATTACGTGGCCAATTGCCCTCTGACACCAGAAGTGCAAACCACTCTAGAAGAAGTTGTTCAATCCTCTTATTTACCAACCCGCGAAACCTACCGAAATCACTTCGAACGTGTAGGATTTGCTGACATTTGTTTCATCGATTTAACAACAGGGTGGAAACGTTGGGTAAAAGAACGCTATCAAAAATTTATCCAATCAAAAGAAGAATCAATAAAACTAGTCGGTGAAAACGTTTTTGAACACCGTCGTAAATTTTATCAAACCATTAGCGACTTGTTTGAAAGCGGCAAGATTGGTGGCTCCTCCATTGTTGCCAAAAAACCTTGTGCTCCAAAAATTTACCAAGTACCTGATACATATTTCTCCTCTACAACCTCTGTCTATAGTGAACAATACCATTTCTTTCTCGAAGATGGTTCTCTACTTGCTCTAAGATATTTTAAAACCGGAACAATCGAGCATTACTCAGCCTGGTGGAGCGACACTGAGGGCTACTCCCTGGAACTTATCAATACCTCCGAACACCAACGCTCAAATCAACACATTTCTATCAAAAACAACGATGGAACCGGAACCATTTGTTTGCCTGAAGCTAATATAGAAATTCAATTCCAAGTTGCCGCCGAATTCACTTGGGCGGTTCCTGCTGAAAAAAATCATCGCGCCGTTATTCACCAACCAAAACTCGTCTGCACAGTTTCCACAGGCGATCGCACTCAAAAAGGTATAGGTTATTGCAAAATTTATCAGGGAGATTACCCCAAGTTTTGGGGCTACCACTTTGTTCACGCCTTTTTCCCTAATTACGGAATAATTTGGAGTGCTGAAGCGACATTTGGCCAAGAAAAATACAATTATTTCAAGCTCCTGAACACCTCCGAAACAGAAAAAGAAATATTGTTAAGTGGAGAAGATTCTTACCATCGCCAAACCAGTGCCCATGGCCGCATTCAAGATAAAAAATATCACTTGAAATTCGACAAAAAAACTTTCGCAACTTGGTCGAGCATCAAGCGAAATCAACCATTGACTATGGAAAGTAAGCTATCCTTGGAATATAGAGCCGCTATTCTACAAATAGACGACCAAGAAGTTGCAGAAGGAATTTGTTTAAAAGAATTTTGTTTCGGCACAATTACATAAAATTGATGATTAATTATTAGTTCAAGGCTATCATATCGATAAACAAACAGCTAATGACTATAAAATTACATAGAAGCGATGGTGAAATCCTCTGTATTTTAAGCAGGAGATTAAACCGAAGGAGCCGTTTAGACTAGACATATTTATGTGTCTAGTCTATGGTAAAATGATAGTTACTGGGGGAGGTTAACAGCAGAGTAACAATAGCAGTGAAGTGATGGATAAGTCTACTTTCTCTAATTGGGATACAGAGGCAGATGTGGTAGTTATTGGTAGTGGAGTTGCTGGACTAGCGGCTGCGATTGAAGCCAAAAATGCTGGTGCATCGGTAGTTGTTCTAGAAAAGCGTAGCGCCTGTGGCGGAAATTCCATCATGAGTGATGGAGGGATAGCGGTTGCGGGGACTGATTTTCAGAAACAATACGGTATTGTAGACTCTTGGGAACTCATGTATGAGGATATGTTGAGAGCTGGCTTGAATATGAATGATGCATATCTGGCTAAGATAGTTGCTCAACAGTCTAATTCTGTACTAGAGTGGCTTACTGAATATTTAGGTGCCAAATTTAGACATAAGCCTATAATCTTTGGGGGTCATTCTGTTCCTCGTATCCATGTGCTACACAATTTTTCTGGAACAGCAATTGTGAAACCTCTTCTTTCAAAGGTAAAGGAGTTGGGCATTGAGATCAAAACCAATATTTCCCTCACGAAGTTCGGAAAGGATGTTCGAGAGATTGAAGTTTATGACAAAAAGCAAAACCAAGCTAGAGCAGTCTATGCAAATACCGGTGTCGTTTTAGCTACTGGTGGTTTTGGCGGAGATGTTGCTTTCCGAAGCCTTCATGATGCTCGTCTAACCAGCACCGTAGGTAATACTAATCGTTTGGATACTACAGCAGAAGGAATGCTAGAGGCAATCAAGATTGGTGCAAGTTCTGTGCATTTAGAATATATTCAGTTATCACCTTGGAGTTCTCCTGACGAGAAAGGGGATAAAATTGCTAGCGAATTTTTTTATACAGTTTTTCCCTATGGGATAGTGGTTAATCCCTTAACAGGAAAGCGCTTTTTTAATGAATTAGCAGATAGAAAAATTAGAGCAGATTCAATTTTGGAGGTTGGTCAACCCAGCATTGGTATTGCTGATTTGGAAGGTATAAAAATTTCTGGTCACAGTATGGAACGGTACTTAAGCAGGAATATTGTGAAAAGGTTTGAAGACTTGGAGGAACTTGCTGCAGCATATTCTCTGCCTTATCAAGCTTTAAAAGAAACTCTCGATATCTACAACAAGTATGTCGAGAATAAGAAAGATGAGAGTTGGCAAAAGCCTATTCCATTAGATGCAAAACCTCTCCATGCTCCATATTATGCTATGCGATTGTGGCCTAAGGTACATTACACTATGGGAGGCGTTACCATCAACCCTAAAGCTGAAGTTATTGATAATAATTCCCAGCCCATAAAAGGTTTGTATGCTGCAGGAGAAGTGACAGGCGGTATTCATGGTGCCTCTCGCCTAGGGGGTTCTTCTTTAACTGAATGCCTGGTATTTGGTAGAATCGCTGGTAAAAATGCTGCTTTACAAAAATTTACATCAATTTACTAGACTTATTATAGTAAGTTATGGAAAACTTTATATATATTGTGGTTGCTAAATAATAATTTGTAATTTGTGTTGTTGACTCACATGCTGGAATATACCGAGGTACATACAATAGGCAAATGGCAACATGGCTAGCTTTGTATACTGAAGGGTATCAACCAAATCACTCACTATTGATTTAGCAATAAAAACTGTAGCTATCTTATCAATGGGTGTCGAGCTCCCACAACTAACAATGAACACAATCGTTTTAGAACCTCTCAAACAACTCAAACAACATATTATTGATGCTGACTCTATTGGTTTAGAGGAAGCTTTAGATGAAGCATTAAAAGACTATTCCCCCCGACAGATTATTAACACTTGCCTCTTAGAGGCTATGAGGACTGTCGGCGACTTATATGGTTCAAGAGAAATTCCGTTACCGTCCGTTATAAAATCGGCAGAGACTAAAAAAGCGGCGGTAGCGTATTTAGAGACCCATATGGATAAGGAAGAAGCTGAGGATATTACTCAGGGTAAATGTCTGATTGCGACGGTAGAAGGCGACCTCCACGATCTTGGTAAAAATCTAGTTGATATTATCCTTTCTAGCAATGGTTACAAGGTAATTAATTTAGGCATTAACCAACCAATCGATAACATTCTAAAAGCCTACGAAGAACATCAACCAGACTGCATTGCCATGAGTGGCTTGTTGATCAAGACTATGGCAGTTATGAAGCATAATTTAGAAATTTTTAATGAAAAAGGCATTACCGTTCCTGTTATCTTAGGTGGCGCTGCATTAACGCCTAAGTTTGTGGAAAAGGATTGCAAAAATACCTATAAAGGTCAAGTTGTCTATGGAAAAAATGCTTTTGTTGATTGGCATTTTATGGATAAACTAATGTCAGCAAAAGCTGAAGATAATTGGGACGACCTGAAAGGATTTTTAGATGAAGAAAATTCACCTCCCCCCGCACTAACCTTAGAAGAGATGGGGCAAATGCCATTTGCCGAAGCAAATCAATATAAACTTTATATGAATGATTCATTTGTTTATAATGAAGAATCTTTGGCAAAAGAATCATCGGCAAAAAAATCTGTGGTAATTGATACTAAGCGTTCCCATGTAGTAACTTTAGATGTAGAACGCCCTACTCCTCCTTTTTGGGGAACTAAAGTCTTAAAAGATGGAGACATATCAATTGAAGATATTTACCCTTATGTAGATGTACAGCTTTTATACGTGGGACGGTGGCGATTTCGTAAGCTAAAAGATCAATCACAACAAGATTATAATGACTTTTTAGCCACAAAAGCTTATCAAGTTTTAGAAGAATGGAAAGAAAAAGTTATTGCCGATGACCTAATACATCCGGCAGCAATTTATGGCTATTTCCCCTGTAACGCTGAAGGTAATACAGTGTATGTCTACGATCCAGAAGATCACGACAAACTGCTAACAACCTTTGAATTCCCCCGTCAACGGGGAGGAAAACGTCTTTGTATTGCGGATTTCTATGCCACTAAAGAATCAGGTCAAATCGATGTCTTCCCCATGCAAATTGTAACAGCAGGTGAAATAGGAACCACCCATGCACAGAAGCTATTTGAAGCGGATAATTATCTTGACTACCACTATTATCATGGTGTGGCGATGCAGATGGCAGACGCTATAGCGGACTGGTTGCACGCTAGAATCCGTAAGGAGTTAGGATTTGGGTCAGAAGAGCCTGATAATATAACCGATATAATGCGCCAACGCTATCGAGGATCTCGTTATAGTTTCGGTTATCCCGCTTGCCCTAATATGGCAGATCAATTCAAGCAAATGGATTTACTCGATACCTCTCGCATTGATGTTTACATGAATGAAAGTGAGCATCTACTTCCTGAACAGTCTACCACAGCATTTGTTGCTCATCATCCTTTAGCAAAATACTTTAATACTTAGTGAATTAGATAAACAAGTCTATGATGGTGGGCTAATTAAACTCTTTTTTTGTCTCGCTTAGAGACGGAAAGTTGGTAGATAAATTTTCGACAATAATATACTATAGCGGTTTTCAGTTGAATGGAATACCAATTCATGTGATAAAATTCTGACGCACAGGGATGTCCATTCCACTCATCTTGTATTGAATTAAAGTGAAAACCGCTATAGCATCAAAAATGAAAATTTATAAAGAAAGACTTAATTTATGCAAAATTTGCTAAGCTTACCTAAACTATTCAAATTACAAGCACAAAGAACGCCAGAAGAAATTGCGATCGTAGATCGAACAAATTCAATTACCTATCAAAAATTAGATCGGTTGACAGATAACTTAGCGGGTTACCTTCACAAACAAGGGGTTACCTTAAATCAACCTGTTGGAGTTTTACTGGAAAAAACCCAAGACTATATTATTGCTGCTCTAGCTATCATGAAAGCTGGGGGAGCCTTTATGCCCCTAGAATTAAAGTATCCCGATGCTTTGCTTGCCAAAATGGTAGCAGATGCTAAACCTAGTTTAATTATTACCAAGAGCCAATATTCCTCAAAAATAAATAGTGAACTTTCTCTACAAATTTTACCTATAGATCGAGAAAATAACTGGAACTCACCCCCCACATTAGATTTAGAACTACCGTCAATAGCTCCTGAAAATATCGCTAATATAATCTACACATCGGGAAGTACAGGAGAACCAAAAGGCATAATATTAAATCATCAGGCCATTATTGCTGGGGAATTGAGGCGAGAGCAAGTAAGTCTCAGTAAATCAGGATATCCTATAGCCTATTTATTATTTCAATGGGAAATATATAGACCTTGGATTAAAGGTGCAACCACATATATTATTCCTGATGAAATAATTTACGATCATGAGCAATTTTTAGATTTTATATATCAAAATCAAATCAAGGAAATCACAATATCTCCTTCCTTAATACAAAGTATATTTAATACAGTTGAAAACGAAACTATTACTGCCCAATTATCAGGTTTGGAAGTTGTTTGGATAACCGGAGAAGCACTAACACAAAAACTAAAATATCAATTGATAGATAGACTACCATCTGCTTGCTTACTCAATTATTATGGGATAAATGAATGTTTTAGCGTTGCTATTGATAATCTGCGAGAAAGTGAAGATTTACCATCAGGATTCTGTGCTGTTGGGATTCCTTTTGAAGACGATGAAATAATTTTATTGGATGACAATGGGCAGCAAGTTTCTCCAGGAAATGAAGGGGAGATGTATATCCGTAGTCCCTGTATGTTTCGAGAATATTTGAATAAACCCAAGCTGACTGCTGACAGTTTTGTTGACATTAACGGTTATCGCTTTTTCAGAACAGGAGATTTAGCAGCTATTTTACCCAACGGCAAACTAGAAATTAGGGGTCGTTGTAATTATATGGTCAATCTGCGGGGATATAATGTATCCTTAGCTGGAATTGAAAATACTTTATTAGAACATCCAGAAATTAAAAGCTGTGTAGTTATTATTGAAGGAAAAGAAGAAGCAGAAAAGAAACTGATAGCCTATTTCGTACCTCAGAAACAAAGCACTGAACCCCAGCAGATTAGGGAGCTAAAATTAAGGTTACGTCATCATTTACAAGACCATTTACCTGCTCACATGATTCCATCGGTGTTTGTGGTAATCGATAAAATTCCCATGACACCGATGGGTAAGTTGGATCGTCGCCAACTACCAACTCTAGACCATTCTCGCCCAGAATTGGCAGTACCTTTAGTCAAATCCCAATCGGATACAGAGAAACGTATTGCTCAGATTTGGCAAGAAGTACTTCAGTTAGAGGAAGTAGGAATTAATGATAACTTCTTCGATTTAGGTGGTAATTCTTTACTGCTGATCCGGGTTCACAAAAACCTGAGCAAAATCTTTGCAATTCATCTGCCTGTAACAACACTGTTTGAACACCCAACCATCGCTACACTAGCTCAACACTTCGAGCAAAATAAGGGAGTAAAAACAGCCGTTAAGCGCTACGAAAAAAGAAATAAATTAATCCAGCATGGCTGTGATATAGCCATAGTTGGTATGTCTTGTCGGTTTCCTGGAGCAAACAATACCGATGCTTTCTGGAACAATTTACGAGATGGGGTAGAATCAATTTCCTTCTTTAGCGATCGCGAAATTCAGCTAGAAGATCCCAACTGGATAGAACACCCCAATTATGTTAAAGCCAGTCCTATCTTGCCAGATATTGACCTATTTGATGCTGAGTTCTTCGGCTACAGCGATAAAGAAGCTGAACTAATGGACCCCCAACATCGGCTTTTCCTGGAATGTGCTTGGGAAGCACTGGAAATTGCTGGTTATAATCCTGGAAATTATCCAGGTGCAGTGGGAGTTTATGGGGGTTCGAGTCCCAGTACCTATCTAATTAACAATATATCTCATAGCTTAGGATCTTCTCGGGCAAATCCTTTACTTACCCATTGTCTATTTAGGGGGACTAAAGATGTGCATACCGACCTAGGCAATGGGGGAGATTACTTACCCATGCGGGTCTCGTACAAATTGAACCTAAAAGGACCGAGTGTTAATGTTCAAACTGCCTGTTCCACCTCACTAGTTGCGGTTCACTTAGCTTGTCAGAGTTTACGCAGTGGTGAATCTGACTTAGCACTAGCTGGGGGAGTTTCGATCTTCGTTCCCCAAAAGACTGGTTATTTATACCAAGAAGCCATGATGTTGTCTCCCGATGGTCACTGTCGTGCTTTTGATGCTGAAGGTCAAGGAACGTTATTTGGTAGTGGAGTTGGCATAGTTGTCTTGAAGCGATTAGAGGAAGCGATCGCTGATGGGGACCATATATATGCCACCATCAAAGGGTCAGCAATTAATAATGATGGGGCGGTTAAAGTTACCTACACAGCTCCTAGCATAGAAGGACAGATAGCAGCCATTTCCGAAGCACTGGCTATGGCTAACATAGATCCTAGGACGGTGAGTTATGTGGAAACCCATGGAACTGGGACACCCCTGGGAGATCCAATTGAGATTGCAGCACTGACAAAAGCGTTTCGACAAAGTACGAACAGCCAGGACAATAATTTTTGCGCGATTGGATCGGTGAAAACTAATATCGGGCATCTCGATGTGACCGCAGGGATAGCAGGTCTAATTAAAACAGTGCTGGCACTGCATAATAAAGCGATCCCGCCAAGCTTGCACTTTAAAGAACCCAATCCCAACATAGATTTCCCCAATAGTCCCTTTTACGTTAATACAGCCCTCACCCCATGGGAACCAAAGGTCACCCCTCTCCGTGCTGGAGTAAGTTCCTTTGGTATGGGTGGAACCAATGCCCATGTTGTTCTAGAGGAAGCCCCGAAACAAGTTGAAAGTGGATCCCCCCTAACCCTCGTTAATAACGGGGGCATAAGCGAAGCATCCCATGGCTTCCCCCTTGCTAAGGGGGACGGGAGGGGGATCGAAAAAAGTAAGTCAAAAGGCAAACGTGAACGTTCTGTGCATATTTTGACTCTATCAGGGCAAACAGAGCAGGCTGTGGCAGAGTCGGTACAGAATTATATAACTTATCTGGAGTCCGATCCAAAGGCGGAGATTGCCGATATCTGTTTTACTGCCAATGGTGGACGTCAGCATTTTAACCATCGTTTGGCTGTTATTGCTGGCTCCACTCAAGACCTTCTGGAGCAGTTGCAAAGGTTTGGAAAGCCTGTTGATATCAACGATAGTTCCGAACCCCCAACAATTCACTCCCTCAAAGCAGACTCTACCAAGCAGATTGCCTTTGTGTTTACCGGACAAGGTTCTCAGTATATTGGTATGGGTCGTCAACTCTACGAAACTCAACCCACTTTCCGAAAAAATTTAGACGAATGCGATCGCATCCTCCGTTCCTACTTAGATATTCCCTTGTTGGAAGTTCTCTACCCGGATTTAGATAACAATAAACCGGAAACAGAACCTGACTCATCCATTCACCAAACAAGCTATACCCAACCTGCCATATTTGCCATTGAATATGCCCTGGCCGGGTTGTGGAAATCCTGGGGTATCGAACCCGATGTAGTAATGGGTCATAGCATTGGGGAGTATGTGGCGGCTTGTGTTGCTGGGGTTTTTAGCCTAGAAGACGGACTGAAACTAATTGCCGAACGGGGTAGGTTGATGCAATCCTTACCCCAAGACGGAGAAATGCTAGCGTTGTTAGCTTCCGTTGCACAAGCAGCAGAAGCCATTAAACCCTATGGCCGGGATGTGTCTCTGGCTGCGATTAATGGACCCCAGAGTGTGGTAATTTCGGGAAAAAGAGCCGCGATTAACACAATTGAGCGCAATCTTGCCGCAAAGGGAGTAAAAACCAAGAAATTAACTGTTTCCCATGCTTTCCACTCTCCTTTGATGGAACCGATATTGGCAGAGTTTGAGCAGGTGGTGGCACAGGTGCGGTTTAATCTACCACAGTTAAACCTGATCAGCAATGTTACCGGAGAACTAGCTACAGAAGAAATAACCACTAGCAACTATTGGTGCGATCATCTCCGGCAACCAGTACAATTTATGGCTAGTATGTCAACCATTGCACAGCAAGGGATAGATGTATTGGTAGAGATTGGAGCCAAACCAATTTTATTAGGAATGGGTCGTCAGTGTCTCTCCCAACATCAAGGATTATGGTTACCTAGTCTGCGTCCTGGACAAGAAGATTGGCAACAACTATTAACCAGTGTGGCAGAACTATATTTGCATGGTGTTTCGATAAATTGGCTCGGTTTTGACCAAGACTTTGCTCGTCATCGCATTCCCTTACCCACTTATCCTTTTCAACGGCAACGTTATTGGGTGAGTCCAGAGGATAGTTTAATGGGAATAACTGCCCCTTCAACATCCCCAGGAGCAATCCCACCAAAAAATATAGGTAAAAAGTCGGATATTGCTGACTGGTTTTATATTCCATCTTGGAAACGGTCTATTCCCCCCGCTTATCAACCAGGTGAAAAGCTGCTTGAGTCTGACACTCTAGTATTTATCGATGAGTGCGGACTCGGAGAGGAACTAGCAGAAAAACTGGACATACAGGGCAGTGACGTTGTAAGGGTGAGTCCCGGTTCGGAGTTTGCTAAGCAAAGCGATCGCTTCTACACCATTAATCCCACCCAAGCTGATGACTACCATACCCTACTCCAAGAACTGAAACAACTGAATAAAAACCCCAGTAGCATTATTCATCTGTGGAGTGTCACCCCAAATAACCACACAGAATTAGGAATAGAATCTTTTGAAGCGTCTCAAGATTTGGGTTTATACAGCCTGATATTTCTTGTCCAAGCCCTTGAAAAACTGAATTTTATCAATTCACTCCAACTTACAGTTGTATCAAACAACCTGCAGGAAGTGAGCGGAGAAGAAGTATTATCTCCAGAGAAAGCAACCCTGCTGGCAGCCTGTAAAGTTATTGGACAAGAATATCCCAATATAAACTGTCGCAGTATCGATCTTGTTCTTCCCCCATCCCAAAAGCAAAAGCAGGAAAAACTTGTAACCCAACTACTGGGGGAAATAACAGCACACTCAGAAGATTTAACTATCGCTTACCGGGGTAAACATCGCTGGGTGCAAAAGTTTGAACCTGTGGGATTAGAAACACCTGGAACAGGAACATTACCTCTGACAAAAGAAGGGGTTTATCTGATTATTGGTGGACTAGGGGCGATTGGTCTGTCCCTAGGGTCACACTTGGCAAAAACTGTACGGGCCAAACTAATCTTAACGGGACGTTCCCTATTTCCTGCCAGGGATGATTGGTCTCAATGGCTAGCTACTCACAATGGAGAAGATCGGATTAGTCGCAAAATTCAGAAATTGCAGGCTATGGAGGCTATGGGAGCGGAGGTGATGGTACTCAATGCTGATGTAGCCGATGGACAACAAATGGAAGAAGCGATCGCACAAGCAGAAGCTCGGTTTGGTAACATCAATGGAGTCATCCACAGTGTTATGTTTACTGGAGACAAAGCATTGTGTTCCATCAAGGAAATAACTAAAACTGATATTTGGCAGCACTTTCACGGAAAAGTACAGGGAACGATCGTCTTATCAAAGGTTTTGCAGAACAAAAACCTTGACTTTTGTATCTTAATGTCCTCCATCGCATCAGTACTGGGGGGTTTGGGGGACGTTGCTTATTCAGCAGCCAATCTGTTTATGGATGTTTTCGTTCACCAGCAGAACCGAAGTAATTCGATTCTTTGGTTGAGTGTAAACTGGGAGACTTGGGAATTCCCAAAACAAGATCGAAATTATGACATTGCAGCAGGGCTGGCTGAATTTGCCATAACTCCAGAAGAAGGTATCCAAGCCTTTGAAAGGGTTTTATCCACTCCAGAACTCGATCAAATTATTGTATCTAGTGGAGATTTACAACCTCGTATCGATCGATGGGTCAAACTTAAATCTGTAAAAGAACGAAATAACCAGCATCAACAAGCATCATCTACATCAGTTACCTTCCGTAAGCAATTAGAGACAGCTCCTGTGGGAGAGCGTCAGGAATTATTGGTTACTCACATTCGCGCGCAGGTAGCCAAGGTACTCGGAATTGCTCCTGAGCGAATAACATTAGAGCAAAAACTCATAGACTTAGGATTAGATTCTTTGATGTCTATTGAGTTGAGAAATGCTCTCCAATTGAGTCTGGGTTTGTCTGTGCCTTCTACTTTAGTATTTGATTATCCCACACCGGAAGCATTGACTAGTTATTTGGCTCAGGAAGTTCTTGCCTTTGAGGAATCACAAAGTTTAACCGATACCTCCATCAAACAAGGTATAGTTGAGGATGACTCTTACCGTTCTACTTTAGTATCAATTCAGCCAAATGGTTCAAAACCTCCTCTGTTCTTTGTCCCCGGAGTCTTGGGCAATGTTTTCGATATCTATCCCTTGGCACAACACCTAGATTCAGAGCAACCTTTATATGGCTTGCGATCGCTTGGTTTAGATGAGGGGGAAAAGCCATTAACCCTAATGGAAGACATAGCAGCCCACCACATCCAAGCCTTACAAGCCGTTCAGCCTAAGGGGCCATATTTTTTGGGCGGTCATTCAGCAGGAGGAAAGGTGGTTTTTGAGATAGCTCAACAGTTAAAAAATCAGGGACAGGAGGTAGCTTTGCTCGCAATTATAGATGGTTTAGGGACAAATGTTCAAAAATATCAAGATTTTGCTGATTGGGACAATACTAAACTCATCAACGATATAAGCAGTTTTTATCAAGGTTCTTTAGGAGAAGCGGTCAAGGTTGATCCTGAAACACTTCAATCTATTGGAGAGGAGCAACAGTTAAATTATCTTCTGGAAAGATTGAGCATAGCTGGTTTTCAATTAAACCAAAATGAACTAAAACGTATTTTTAAAGTTTACAAAGCTAACGTTCAAGCTGATGTTGACTATATACCACAAGAGAGTTACCCAACTTCAATTACTTTCTTCCGAGCTATGGAAACAGAAGTCTTTGAGGCTACCCTCGGTGAAACAACAATACTGGAAGACCCAACTTGGGGGTGGGGTAAAGTTTCTGCTGAACCTGTGACAATTCATGAGATTCCAGGCAACCATTTCACGATGATGGGAGAACCACATGTTCGAGTTCTAGCTCAAAAGCTAAAAAATTGTCTGGAAAGCAACTGCAATCTCTAAACTAATTGCAGTATGAACAATATCTGATTAAGTATAAAATTACCAACAAAGATAAAAACCATGAGAAAAATCTTAGCTTTGTGGGCAACGGTTCGATCAACTTCCACTGTCTTTGAAAATATGATGCGCCAAAGAGGTGATTTTCTGGCTTTTCATGAACCTTTTGGCTTATCTTACTACAACTCCCCAGAGCGGCGCAACACCAATCGTTATCCAGATATAGAACTCAATCCCGAATATAATTACCAAACAACCTGGCAAAGGCTAAAACAACAGGCAGATTCCCAGCCAGTTTTTATCAAGGATATGGCCTATTTTATGTTCCACTTAGCCGATCGAGAATTTTTGTCTATATTTGAAAATACTTTTATTGTGCGTCATCCCGCTAAAATGCTGCCATCACTTTACGACAAATGGCCTGATTTTACTTTAGAGGAAACTGGTTATGCTCAACTCTACAAACTCTTTGAAATGGCTAAGGAATTCAGTGGAAAAACTCCAGTGGTAATTGAGTCGGACGATTTGGTACAAAAGCCCGAAGCAACAGTTAAAGCTTACTGCGATGCTGTTGGTATACCGTTTATTAAAGAAGCCCTAGAATGGGAACCAAAATTTCGTCCTGAACTTACCAATTGGGATGGCGGAACTTGGGTAACTAACGCCATGTTTAGTACTGGCTTTAAGGAACAAAACACAGATAATTATGTGGCAGTGGAAGATAATGAACACTTACAAAATGCTTATGAATTTTGTTTACCTTATTACGAAAAGCTTTTTGAAAATCGAATTCGTATTGCTTAAAGTTGAAAACCCCGGCGAAGATAGATGAAATTTCCAATTAAAGCTGTACGTTTACCAATAAATCCAATTATTAAGCAGGGAATGCTAGGTAAGACAGGCGATCGCCTTTGGCGCGCTCTGAAGAGCGATCGTGGTGCTAACATTAATGGTCCATCCCTGATTCGCGTTCCTGACTGGATTGAAAATCCCCTAGGACGCTATTATCTTTATTTTGCTCATCACTTGGGTAAATATATTCGTCTTGCCTATGCCGACTCTCTAGAAGGAGAGTGGAAGATCTATGAGCAGGGAACCCTACACTTGGATGAAACAGCTTGCTTGGATCATATTGCTTCTCCAGATGTCCATGTTGACAATGAAGCCAAAGAAATACGGATGTACTTTCATGGCGACTATGAGGGGAGAGATAAGTACGATCAGGTGACAATGCTAGCAAAGTCTCAAGATGGCCTCCATTTTACTGCTTTGCCAGAGATACTTGGACCATACTATTTTCGAGTTTTCCAGCACAACGGATTCCACTATGCTATTGCCAATAACTGGTATGGTACAGTGATGAACAACCGTCCCATAGCTGGAATTGTACTCCGGTCAAAAGACGGTGTGACGGCGTTTGAGCCAGGACAAGATTTTATACTTAACCTACGACACGGTGCTGTATTGGTAAAAGACGATTGGTTGTTGGTATTCTACTCCAGATATGGCGATGCTCCTGAACGTGTTTTAATGAGCTACGTGGATTTAAGCAAGGATTGGGACAAGTGGATTCCTTCAGAACCAGTGACAGTTATTGAACCAGAAATGGATTATGAAGGAGTTGCTTTGCCTATTGTCTCTTCGGAGGTTGGTATTGCAAAAGAACCGGTGCGAGAACTGCACGACCCAGCTATTTACACCGAGGGAGAAAAGCTGTACTTACTCTATTCAGTAGCAGGGGAACAAGGTATCGCGATCGCTGAACTCAAATTTTGCTATTAACAGGAATTTGTTTAAAAGAATCTTGTTTCGGCACAATTACATAAACAGAGGAAAGAAGGTTTCCTAGTATACCCGCATTGATCACAAAGAGTGCGATCGATCGCGTAGCCCTTCGGGCTAATCCCTCTGAAGAGCGCGCCAAAGGCGATCGCTAAATTCATAGGGGTTCGTCTTTTGGTTTTTGATTCTGAAGCGGAGGATATTATTAGATGGACAGTTTAGAGCGAGACCGGGAGATTATTCAAAAAATTATCTCTGACTACGCACAAATCCCTTATTCTTACGGAGAAATTGAACGAAATAGCGTTTTTGATTGTGAGCGCGATCGCTACCTATTAATGATAGTTGGTTGGGAGGGAGTGCGTCAAGTTCACGGCTGTATCATTCATGTGGAAATTATCGATGGCAAAATCTGGATTCATCGGGATGGGACAGAGGATGGCATCGCTGGGGAACTCCTAGAAGCAGGTATTCCCAAAGAGCGTATTGTTCTAGGCTTTAAATCACCAGGAGTGAGGAAGCACACAGGGTTTGCAGTTGCCTAAAGTCACCCTGTAATAAGTAATAAGTCAAGAAGAGGCTCTATCTAATTGATATAATTTAGAGTGATCGCTAATTCCCACAACTTTAAAGTAGAGGTCAACAATGGCAGCCAGAGATACCTTCCATGAAGCCGTAAAATCAGCTTTACAGAAGGACGGCTGGTGTATTACTCACGATCCTCTCTACATCAATTTTGCTGAAGTTGAAATTTACATCGATTTGGGTGCAGAACGACTCATTGCAGCCGAAAAAGATGAAGCAAAAATAGCTGTTGAAATTAAAACCTTTCTCAAGCCTTCGGCAATTTCTGAATTCCATACGGTTTTGGGACAATTCCTTAATTATCGCTTTGCCCTCAAAGCAGAAGATCCAGATAGATTCTTGTATTTAGCTATTCCTCTTGAAATTTACGAGACCTTCTTTGCCCGTCGCTTCGTTCAACTTATTACCCAAGAGTATCAACTAAAATTGATTGTATTCGAGCCAACTAAGGAGGAAATTGTTCAATGGCAAAACTAGAGCAATATCGGCAACTCGTCAAAGAGATCCTAACCGAATACAGCAGCCACAAACCCGCTTATGGTGAGGTAGAAGTGGAATTAATCTTTGATACCGAAAGAGACCGCTACCAGCTTGTCCATGCCGGATGGAGTAATCGTCGCCGTATTTATGGTTCCACCATCCACATTGACCTTAAAGATAATAAGATTTGGATTCAAAATGATGGTACAGAAGTTGGGATTGCTAACGTCTTAGTTGAACGCGGTGTGCCTCATCAAGATATTGTTCTAGCCTATCATGCCCCTTATCTAAGGAAATTTACTGAATTCGGAGTGGGATAATAAATAATAACTTAGCTTTTTAAATTGTCCATACCAAGAATAACCAGGAGGTTTTGATGGTAACTTCTTTAACTACTCCCGATGCCACCTTAGCAGCAATTGAAGCCGCCTTACCCATTGACCCTCAGCCCTATACTATTGGCGATCGTCCCACCGGTTTGATCGTTGTGGATGTGCTCAATGGCTTTTGCACTGTTGGTTTTGGTCCTTTGGCTCCAACAGAACCAAATCAGCAAATAGCCACCATGGTATCAGAAAGCGATCGCCTAGCCAAAGCTTTCACAGCCAAAGGTTGGCCAGTCTTAGCTTTCCTAGATACCCACGAACCAGGCAAACCAGAACCTCCCTATCCTCCTCATTGTGAAAAAGGCTCTGGGGAAGAAAAGCTGGTTCCTGAACTGGAATGGCTAGAAACTCATCCCCACGCCACTTTAATTCAAAAAGACTGCATCAATGGTTTTATTGGTTCCATTGATGTAGATACTGGAAACAATAGTTTAATTAGCTGGATAAACCAGCACAAGCTAGAAGCCTTAGTAGTTGTGGGCATCTGCACCGATATTTGTGTAATGGACTTCGTGGTTACTATGCTATCAGCACGCAATCATGATATGGTACCAACGTTAAAAGATATTGCCGTCTATACTGAAGGTTGTTCAACCTTCGACCTCTCGGCAGAGATGGCAGCCCAGCAGGGTTTGCCAAAGACGGCAATTCATCCCCAGGAAATCGCTCATCATGTTGGTTTATACACCATGGCAGAGCGTGGAGCGTTCATTGCTTCTACAATTTTGATGTGACCAATCCCAAGTTTAAAACCAAGTAAAATTTACATTTTTAATAAAAAACATGGAATCTCGACTAACAATTGTCACAGGTGCAAGCGGCGCTCTGGGTAACAGTTTTGTTGAACACTTTATACAGCAAGAAAATACCACTTGCGTAGCCATTTCTAGAACCCCTATGGAAACGGATGCCCTGCATTGCAAATTCGATCTTCTCGATAGCCAAGCCGCAGAGCAAGCCATCACTAATCTCGACCTTTCGGAAGTTTCTGATGTGATCCTTATCCATGGCGTAGGCAAATTCAAATATGAAATCGAGACAGAAACTCCCGAGGCAGACTGGGATGACAAGGGAATTGATGATGAAATATTCTCATCAAACTACCATACCTTTGTCAACGTAGCCCAGCCACTTGTCGAAAAACTTAACCAAGAGCATCAATGCAATCGCCAGACAACCCTTGCTCTTTGTGGTTTCGGTTCTGTTACCGATAAATATAAGATCCCTTTCTGGCGCTCTTATACTTACGCCAAAGATACCTTACGGAGCTATATCCAAGACCTAGCTCAGTCAGAAGACTGGCAAGGACTAATCAGGGGACGGTTTATCAATGTGAGTACTACAGACACAGGTAATGAAAACAAATTGCGACCCAATGCAACAGCTGAAGAGAAAAAATATTGGCTCAAGCCAGAAAAAATCGTCCAGCAATCTCTAGAATCTCTGGAGTCCTTCCAGCCTCTGTGGCAGGAAATAGATGTCTATGAACCCATGCCAGGATTTGAGCCAGACGACTATTACAGCAATTACGATAAAATTCAAGAAAAATGGCAACGACAGATGGGAGTGCCATCTTCATTAACTTAACTGCTTTTTTGCTAAACTTTTAACTGAGGAGTATTTCCTATCTCCTGTTTTTGCAAGTTAGGAAATACTCCCATTTGGAGCTAGGAATTAGAAATAGTAGTCTAATTGCATAGGAAATTAAATTGGTTAAGAGTTATGGCAATATTACCTCCCCTAATAGTGTTAGACCCTCTACTCCATCAATGGCTCAAAGAAGATCTTGGTAGAGGCGATCGCACCACCCAAGGTTTGTTCACTCAAGAAGCTAGTTCTGGAAACGGACAATGGATTGCTAAGGAAGCCGGTGTAATCGCGGGATTGCCAATTGCAGCGCGGGTGTTTTATTTATTAAATCAAAAGGTCAGCTTTATCCCCCTAGTAGCAGAGGGAGAAAGTTGTCAGGCAAGCCAAGCCATCGCTCGTTTGCACGGACCATTTGATGCTTTGTTGATGGGAGAGAGGGTAGCTTTAAATCTAACGATGAGTCTGAGTGGCATTGCTACCCTAACCCGTCAGTATGCGGAAAAAATTGCTGATTTGCCTGCCCAGTTGGTGGATACTCGCAAAACTACTCCAGGCTTAAGACTATTGGAAAAATATGCAACTCAAGTGGGAGGAGCCATTAACCATCGCATGGGCTTGGATGATGCAGTGATGATTAAGGATAATCATATTAAAGCGGCTGGGGGAATTGGAGAAGCGATCGCTCGAATTCGTAAGACTATTCCCTATCCTATGACCATAGAAGTAGAGACAACAACTCTCGCAGAAGTAGAAGAGGCGATCGCCCACAATGCCGATATTATCATGTTGGATAATATGCCAGTTGAGCAGATGGAGGTAGCAGTTAAGCTAATTCGTGTAAGCAACAACAAGATTAAAATTGAGGCATCGGGTAATGTGACCTTAAAGACGATTCGTGCAGTGGCAGAAACAGGAGTAGATTACATCTCCAGCAGCGCTCCCATTACTCGCTCTTGTTGGTTGGATTTGAGTATGAGATTAGGGAGTTGAGATAAACAGTAGTATCGCCGTTTATCTCAACTAGTATAGGAAGTATACCCTGGGATAGATTTTGAAGGAAGTTCGAGCTTATTACTGTACTATTGACCAGGAGGAATTGAGCGAGCAGCCATGACAGAGTTAATGAATGCTGTTATTCTTACCGGATTTGGAGGGCCAGAAAAACTGGTCTATACCCAAGTCCCTAAACCAGTGCCGAAAAAGGGAGAAGTGTTAATTAAAGTAGGAGCTTGTTCTGTTAATAATACAGATATAAATACTCGAACAGGCTGGTATGCTGCGGAGAATAATTTTCAAGATATTCTGCAAGATACCAAACACAATGACCCGAATCACTCCTCTTGCTGGGCGCAAAGTGGTATAGAATTCCCTCGAATTCAAGGCGCTGACATTGTTGGTCAAGTTGTGGAAATGGGTTCCGATGTAGAACCGCAACTCCTTCATCAACGGGTTATGGTTGACAGTTGGATTCGTGATGAAACTTTAGATGACTATCAATATGTTGGCAGTGAATTAGATGGGGGATTTGCAGAATATGCCCTCATTCCAGCGACCAATGTTTATCCGATTAAGTCTCCACTTTCCGATCTTGAACTCGCTACCTTTCCCTGTTCCTATTCCACAGCAGAAAATATGGTAACTAAGGGAAGAATTTCAGCAGCAGACACGGTATTGATTATGGGGGCTTCCGGTGGTGTAGGGAGTGCCCTGATTCAACTTAGCAAAATTAGAGGAGCCAAAGTTATTGCCATTGTTGGCGCGAATAAAGAGCATTTTGCAGAGGAGTTAGGTGCTGATTATGTCTATCGACGAGATGAGCAATTAGCCTCTAATTTAGAGCAACATCTAATTACTGCTGCTCTAGATGTTGTGGGAGGAGATTATTTTAATTTGATGATTAAAGCGCTTCAACCCAGAGGAAGATATGTTTCTTGTGGTGCAATTGGAAATCCAATGGTTACTCTAGATTTGCGGGATTTGATTTACAAGGATTTAGAGATGATTGGAGCAACGCGGCTTGAGCCTGATGTGTTCCAGCAATTGGTTGGATATCTTGAAGAAGGTCTTTTAAAACCTTTGATTGCTAAAGTTTTTAAACTTTATGCAATTAAGGAGGCTCAGCAATTTTTTAAGACTAAAACATTTTTCGGTAAAGTGGTTATCACCCCTTAGTAAATAACTGATTGTATAGTTAAGATAAAAAAGAGGTAAATTTAGAGTATTAAATGAAGATAACTTTAAAACTTTTAGATTGCACTCGCTCCAAACACAACCTTACATTACTTTATCAATATGACGAAATAACTTTTACAACTACTCTCTGGTATTCCACAGTTGACTTTCATCAGCTTGAGTCTGAGTATAGTCAGGAATACATGGAAAAAATTTATTTCCATATTTTGTTATTTCATGGGTTAAAAATATTAAGTTTAAAACCGACTCATCTTGATTTAGGAAAATATGGCAAATATTGGACAAATAATCTAGAAAAACTCTGGGAAGTAAGTGTTGAACAATGTTTAGGGCAGTGGCGGTATGAAACGGGTAATTTAGATTATCAAGGAGCAGAAATAATTCATCAAGATGTTACCACCATGAAAAGAGAAGCGGTAACTCTAGTTCCAGGAAGCACTCCCTTGCTTCTTTGTAATGGTGGTGGTAAAGATAGTCTACTAATGGCACGTTTGTTGGACGATAATAGTGTTCCTTTTGATAGTTTCAGTATTAACTTACACACCCATGCTAATCCTGAAGAGTTGTTTGAAATGCACGAACAACATCTCTATAAACTTCAAAATCCGCCACCCAAGATTCATCGTCAGTATATTATCGAGTCATTCCTAAATTCTCCAGCAGCTAAACTTCATGGGGTAGAAGGTGTAGAGGTTTCTGACATTAGAAACTATGAAGACTTACCCCTCGCTTATGGAATGTTTGGCATTCTTCCCATAATCCTTCAGGAGAAATATACCCAACTTTGTTATGGAAATGAAAAAAGTGCTGACAGCGAACAGGTTAAGGTAGATAATCAAGTTATTAATCACGCCTGGTGTAAAAGCACTGAATGCGAAATTTTTTATGAAGAATATATTCAACAAGAGTTTATTAGTAATCTAACAATTTTTAGTTTACTAAAACCCATGTCAGATCCCTTAGTTTATCGGCTGTTATCTCAAAAAGTTAGAGAAGAAGACCTCAAATTAGTTTATTCATGTAACACCAATCCTCCTTGGTGTAAATCATGCCCTAAATGTGCTTATGTTTATTTATCTTATATGGCTTATCTTACTCCAGAGCAGGCAAATGAGGTTCAACACCTCTTAGGCAAAGAAAATCTTTTTTATCGCCCAGATTTACAGCTTTATTATCGTCAGTTGATGGGCCTAGAAGCTCATAATGCTTTTGAATGTGTGGGGGAAATTGAAGAAACGAAACTTGCTTTAGAAAAATGTGTTGAACGGGGATTTACTGGAGAGGCGATTAACTGCTATTCTAAAAAAGCCCGTCTAGATAGGAGTGAATATCAAAAGTTGTGGAAAAAATACCACCAACTGGATTTATCCTATCAGCGTCTGCCGCCAAAACTGATAGAAATTTTGATTGAAGAATGTCAAAAATTGGAGAATAAATAAAATTTTCGACTGGTTGTAAATCTTACACTCAATTGCCACAAAAAATAATCAGGAGCTCTTGATGACAAGCAATGTAATCACAAAAGAAAGCTTTTTAACAGTTGCAGGTAAACGCTTCCACTACATTTGGTTGCGGGATAATTGCTTATATCCCCAGTGCGTAGTGGCGTGGCACACCTTAAATGTTGCTTTAGAAAAATACCATAATCTACTTTTAACAAGGGTTTAGCGGAAAAAACTATTGCACTATTTTAGCTGTGCCACGGCAGTAGGGTGCGTTACGGGCGGAAAGCCTCTGATTTTTCGCCTCGTAGTCAGCTTTGCGATAGTCCGCCCCGTAACGCACCACCAAAAGGCTCGCCCTCATTTTCTCGGTAGCCAGTGTTGGGACAGTCCGTCCGAAGATTGTAACGGGCAAGATGCCCATTCCACTAAGATGCCCATTCCACCAAGATGCCCATTCCACCAAGATGCCCATTCCACCAAGAGCCCGTTCCACCCACCGGGTCAAACAGCTTTAATGAGATCCACCCTTAGCTTCTCTGTTACGCCGTAAGTTTAAGTATAAATCACCATGCCCTCACCATTCCCTGGAATGAATCCCTATTTAGAAGATTCAGCCTATTGGTCAAGCGTACATCATTGGCTAATTACCGAAATTGCTCGCTTATTAAACCAACAGTTAGCCCCTAAATATGTAGTTGCGGTAGAAGTGCGAATCTACGAAACTAGTGGAGAAAAGTCCACGCTTATTGGTATTCCTGATAATGTCATTGCTAAAAGCTCTGAAAATACTATCAGATATCCCGAGTCTAATGTAGCTGTTGCAGTTCCTCCTACCGAACCTTTAACGATAGAACTTCCTCTGACAGAAACTATTAAGCAAGGATATTTAGAAGTTAGGAGAGTTGGTACAGGAAAAGTGGTTACCGCTATTGAAATTATTTCTCCTATCAATAAAAATTTAGGAGAAGGTCGTAAAAAATATGAAAACAAACGTCAGCTTATTTTAAATAGTAAAACAAATTTTGTAGAAATAGATTTACTACGTCAAGGTAATTCACTAATTAATTTAAATCAGAAGATCGAGCGTGACTATCACATTTTAGTTAGTCCTAGTAATCAACGCCCTCAAGCCTATCTATATGCTTTTAACCTTCAAGATGTGATTCCTGTTTTTCCTTTACCTTTATCTCCAGAAGATCCAGAAATGCTTCTAGATTTACAAATGATTTTACATCAAGTTTATGACCAAGGGCGCTATGATTTAATGATTGACTACAAACAAAAAATTATTCCTGCTTTATCAAAAGCTGATGCAAGTTGGGTAGAAAATATTTTAAAAAACAAGGATTAACTTAAATTAGTTATTGTAAAAATTGACATCATAACTCGTTAAAATAAAAAAAATAACCTGATTTTTTGGTAAGAGTTATGGCAATACTACCTCCCCCAATAGTGTTAGACCCTCTACTTCATACAATTTGATGCGTTGTTGATGGGAGAGAGGGTAGCATTAAATTTAACAATGAGTCTGAGTGGCATTGCTACCCTAACTCATGAGTATGCCGAAAAAATTGCTGATTTGCCTGCCCAGTTGGTGGATACTCGCAAAACTACTCCAGGCTTAAGACTATTGCAAAAATATGCAACTCAAGTGGGAGGAGCCATTAACCATCCCATCGGGTTGGATGATGGGGTGATGATTAAGGATAATCATATTCAAGCGGCTGGGGGAATTGGGGAAGCGATCGCTCGAATTCGTAAGACTATTCCCTTTTACCGAATCCTTACAAATCCGATCTGACCAATCAACTCCTGACCTTGAGCCGAGAGTAACAAATTCTTATAAGCAATCCCCACTTGCTCCTCCAATTGCCCATTCTTCTTCACCACCACAAACAGATTGCGAGTAATCGGATACTCACCACTCCGAAACGCTTCGATATTCAACAGATTCCGTTGAGCAGGACATTGAGAACTTGGCACCAAAGGCTTTTGGTAAGGAGTCACCAACTGGTTAGGGTTACGACCCACTGGCAAGGGTTTAACAGTACACTGAGGTACCACTTCCGGTGCAGAGGCAAAATATATCCCACCCGGATCTTTAGCTAATTTACGAAGCCCTATAGTAGTAGTTTTGACAAACTGAACATTATTACCAAACTGCTCACCATTCATAATATCCTTCATCAACAGTTCCACAGTACCACCAGAGTCTGCAGGACGAGAATAAGGAGTGATATTGAGATTTGGACCACCCACTTGATTCCAGTTAGTCACCTGACCGGTGTAGATAGATTTCAGTTGCGCTAAGGTAAGACCAGAAATAGTTAGTGCCGGATTCACGGCCACCACCAACCCATCAATAGCAACGGGAATCTGTTGCAACTCGAAACCCCGCTGTTTGGCTTGTGAGTACTCTTGCTGAAGCAGAGGTCGAGAGGATTGGGCAAAGCTTAATTTCCCATCTAATAACTCCCGGTTCGCCCATTTTTTCGGGAGTTATAAGAAAGGCTACTCAGGAGTAAAAGATTGACCATCAAGTTGAGTATAAATAGTAGTTGAAAACCCAAGTAGAACAAGAAGACGCTGCTGTAAAGG
>NZ_JAAHHS010000589.1 GCF_010692395.1 Moorena sp. SIO3H5 | reverse complement strand
GATTTCACTGAAGGTGGTTCTGAGGGTTTCATGGCGAGCGATGATTTGGTTAAGACTTTTTTGTAGGGCTACATAGTCTAGTTTTCCTACTAGATTTAGGGTTAATGGCATATTGTAGGCGTTGCTACTCAAGGCCATTTTGTCTATAAACCATAGCCTTTGTTGTGCAAAGGATAACGGTATCGTTTGTTCCCTAGAAATCGGTTGAATCGAACTACCTGCATCAGATTGCGTATTTTTATGAGCTTTCCTCAGCAACTTGAGGATATCTGCTTTGCGCTCAACTAGACTCTGTTTCAGCTCTGGTGTTATTACTTCCTTCGGAGAACGATAACGGAGTTGCTCTCCATCTATCCAAAGTTTTACACCTAAATTTTGCAGGTAAGAGACAAACTCAACTGTTTTCATAATGCTTCCTCCTCATAGTCTTCATCTGTTTCATAAATAAATGTGTTTTCCTTTTGAGCTAGCTGACGCAGCACTTCAAGATTTTTGGTGATACCAGCAACAGTGGGATACTCAAATAAATCTTGTAAAGTAAGTTCCTTCCCAAAAGCCTGACGCAAGCGAGAAATCACCTGAGTAGCCAAAAGTGAATTCCCCCCCAACTCAAAGAAATTATCATAGATACCCACCTGGGATACCTCTAACAAATCCTGCCAGATTTGAGCAATTTGCTGCTCCGTCTCATTCCTAGGTTTCACCCTTTTTTGAGTTGAACGACCCAAATTACTCTCTCGAAGTAAACCTATGTCAATTTCCCCAGTCTCAGTCAAAGGCATTTCAGCCAACTCCACCACAGCACAACTACTAGGTTTACCTACCGCATCCTGTAGCTGACTCTCCAGAACACTCACATTGGGTTTACCTTTACCATTAGTAGTAAAGTAAGCTGTTAATTGTTGCAGATTATCCGAAGTAGAAGTCAACTTTCTGATATTAAGATTACTACCATCCAAACCCACCATTAAGTAGGGTTGGTCATGGCATAAACCAGCTAACAGTGAAGACATACCTTGAGATAATCCCACTGCTAGATAACCCTTAGCTTGAGTTAACTGCTTCATCTGATAACCCCGACTCATCCCCATTTCATCCCACATACTCCAAGCTAAACAATAGCTCTGTAACTGACTGTGAACGCGTTGATAGTCAGAAAAAGCATCCAAGAAACTATTAGCTCCTGCATACGCTCCCACCGTTGTGCCACCAAAGAAACCATTAATAGAGGAAAAATTGATAAACAAACTCTTTGGTTGTTTTTCTACCAATTGATGTAATACCAAAGTTCCTATCAGTTTAGGACGTAACACCTCAGCTAAACTTTCTGGTGTTTCCTCCCTCAGAAAACGCTCTTGCATCAACCCTGCTAGATGAATCACCCCATCCAGTTGTTGAACCTGCCATCCAGACAAGGTTTGCTGTACTACCTCCTGGACTGCTTTTTGATGGCCAATATCTACCCCTTGGTAAATCACCTCACCACCTAATTGTTGTAATTGTTGGTAAGCTTTGATTTTCTCTGCTAGCTTACCCCCTTGCTGTAAAGAAGTTTCCCAACTGTTGCTATCTGGTAGGGGTGTACGACCTAACAGCAATAGTTTAGCCTGATAATGTTCCAGGAGATACTTAGCAATTTCAACAGCAATTCCTCCTAAACCACCACTAATAAGGTAAGTGCCTCCAGCTTTGAATGGTAATGGTTGTTTGGGTTTTGAAGGTAAGTCAACTTTATCCAGACCTGATACCCAACGCTCTCCATCTCGATAAGCCACTTCTGAATCTTTGGCATCAATAGTTAATTCCTCAAGTATCCGATTGCTATTGACTTCTAATGATTCTTGTTGTATGTCTAGATGCCGACAATGCCAGTGAGGGATTTCCATCGGGATAGTTTTCAACAAACCTGGTACTGTTGCTTTTTGATAGGCAATGAGTTCCTTGGGTTCAAGAGACTGACTCTGACTGGCAACATACAGTAGTCGCACTGGATAATCTGGGCTCTGATTACCGAAGGTTTGTAGGATAAATAAAAGGCTATAAATTCCGGTTTTTTGTGCTGTTTCTAGAGTTTCTGTGTCAGTAATTTTTCCAGGATATTTATCATAATGCCACAGGTGAATAATTGCTCCGATTTTTATATTTTCTGCTCCTAGACATTGGTACAGTTGTTGATAGTTATCTTTAATATCTGGAGCAATTATATAGTGATTGTTATTGATTTTATCGAAGGTTTCTCCTAGTTCTATTTGCACATAATCTTGAGAATTGCTTTCTAACTTTTGGCAGACTTGTTGACCTAATCCTAACTTATCTATAAATACTAAAACTACTCCCAATTGGGGGAATTTGTGTGGCGGATATTTTCCTTGTTTGCGTTGCCAGGTTTTTTGATAGAACCAGTCAGGAATTGTGTTGTTATTTTCGGTAATTAAATCTACCCGTTTTAAGACTTCCTGGAATTCTCCTGTGGCAAATCTTTGACTAAGCTGAGTTCGTTGAATCTTACCGATGGAAGTTTTGGGAATTAAGTCTTTGTCTAGGGGAATTAAATAATCTGGGTTAATTCCCATTCGGCTTACTACTTGTTCTCTAATGTTTTTCAATAAAGCTAACAACTCTGTATCTTCGTTTTTATCACTATTGAAAAATATCCCTAATTTATCGGTATTTCCATTAATTTCTCTCACCGCACAAGCTGCAGTGTAAGAAACTTCTATTTCTGGTAATTCTTCTACCACTGATTCGATTTCATGGCTATAGTAGTTTAACCCGTTAATAATAATTACATCTTTTTGTCTTCCAGTAATTGTTAAACACCCGTTTTTAATAAAGCCTAAATCTCCTGTTTTAAACCAACCATCTGCTGTAAAATATTCTTGATTAGCCGTGGAATTTTGATAGTAACCGGAGGTAATTGACGCGCCTTTAACTTGCACCAGCCCAATAGTTTCTTCTGAGACTATATGGTTTTGATGATCGACTATTCTGATGGCAAATCCAGGAATGGGAGACCCTACTTCTACAAATTTATGACCATCATCTGTTGAGTCTAACCAGAAGTTATTCGAGAAGGTTACTGCTGAGGAAGTTTCAGACATTCCCCAAGCAGGGTGCATAGCTTGAGGTGGAAGATGGTATCTAGCCAATAATTCCAAGAATTTTCTGGCAGTTTTGGCGACTATCGCTTCCCCTGCATTGAGGATAAATTTTAGAGAGGATAAATCCCATTGATAATTTTCACTACCTATTTTGTCTAGTTGTTCAAGCTGGTCAATAATTAATCCGTAAGCAAAGTTAGGTGCCCAAGTAATTGTTGTCCGATACTGAGACATCAAATTTAACCACCGCGTCGGTGCTTGCAATATCTCCTGTGTTGGTACATGAATTTGCTGACATCCCAAATACACATCCCTGATATGAAACATTACAATTCCACCTACATGGTCTAGAGGAAACCAATTCAAGGAAATTTCTTCACAACTAAAATCGTTAATCTGTGCTGTTGCTGCACTACGACTTAATAAACTCCTATGACTCTGCATCACTGCCTTCGGTATCCCTG
>NZ_JAAHHS010000588.1 GCF_010692395.1 Moorena sp. SIO3H5 | reverse complement strand
GCTGCTCTTCCGATATAGTTGGGACTTAGCTGGAATAGTGGGAAGCAAAGATGATGAGAAAGCGGCGAGACACCTGAGACAAAACTGTTTGGTGGGAGCAAGCCGATGGGGACAAAAGTGGGGGTATAATGACCTGCCAGAGGACGTGATCGAAAAAATGGTAGAGGCAATAGCAGCAGCAGACCCCCAAATAGAAATACTATTAGATCTAGATTGCCCAGCTTGCAGTCACCATTGGCAGGTAATGTTAGATATAGTTTGGTTTATTTGGAAAGAAATCAGTGCCAAAGCCCAGAGGATTCTCCAGGAAGTTCACCTGCTAGCCCGGTTTTATGGATGGCGAGAGGCGGATATCTTATCTATGAGTACGCTCCGACGACAATATTATTTAAGTTTAGTGGGCTAATGGCAGATTTATTTACCAGACTGGCAAGACGGACCTTGGGTTTAATGCCCGTAGTGCAACCCCGAATAGCTTCGCGGTTTGCTCCGGAAGAGGCGATGGCCAGTGAAAATGCCAATCTAGAAATACCTAGCCTGTTTGAGGAGGATCGGAGTTTAAGGTCACAAGAAAAAGAGAAAAGGGACAGAGAAAAAAACGCGATCACACCAACAAATGAGCCAACCACAAATGAGCCCATCACTACTGACCTTCAGTTAGGGAGAAGGGAGGAAATTCAAGAGTTGGTAGGTAGAGAAAAGATTGGGGAGAGAAGCAGAGGGATAGAGTTAGAAGGACTACAAAGGGTAGAAAGTAACTCGGGAGATGTAACAGACAAAGAAAATTCACTTGGAGAAAGGGTAACGAAGGAAGGGAGAGAGGTAGAAAAAAGAAGAGAAGTAAAAGAAATTTCCAGAGAAAATCCAGGGGCAATCGCTTCGGAAGAGGGAGAATATAAACGGTCTGCCAAGCCTTTAAACCCCAAAGAGTTAGGGAAGAACAAGGAGAGCAATTTTCCAACAGAAGAAGTCTCAAAGTCCGGTCGAGCAACCAGGGAAATTGAGAAAAAAGTAAGCTCGGAAGAGGGGGTAATTCGAGGAAATGAATCAGACTCTGGAGAGTTAGAAAGTCCTGAAAGAAGGAAAGGGTTAAACAACAGGAAAAAAAACGCGATCGCACCAGGCGCACCAGGGGAAGACCTTACTCCACGGGACGTGGTATCAAGAAACGTGAACCCACCAGCAGTGGAAAGAGTTAGAGAGTTAGAAAGTCAAACTCCTAACACTAGAGAAGTAAAACAGTTGGGGAGAAATGAGCAGAACGATTCCCCAATAAAAGACGTTTTAAGGTCGGTTCGAGAAACTAGAGAGGTCGGCCAAAACCCTAGCTCGGGAGACGGGAAAAGTGGAGGAAATGAGGTAGATTCTAGAGAGTCAAAAAAATCTGTAAATCCAGATCGACCATCGGGCAAGATACCGCCAAGGACATTCACAGCCAAGCTCTTCTCAAGAAACCAAGAAAAGTCAACGGAGTCAGTCAGGGAGACCGCCCCCTCCCAACCCGTTACTGAGGGGAAAGTGGACTCAAGGACGGTGAAGTCCCTAGAACTTGAGAAAGGAATAGACTTAGAAAGTCCTTTGAAGTCAAGGAGAGTCAAAGATCCAGACTCCAAGGAATTCTCGACAAAAAGCACGAATATACCACAGCCGAGAAACGCGATCGCTTCCAAGACGAGAGGGAAAGTACAGTCGGAAAATCAGCTAACCGCACCAGGGTTTTCCAACCAAGAATCAGAAACTAGTCTGCCCCTCTTGGAACAAGAAAACCGAAGAGCCTTAAAGGGGATAGAGGATGGGGTCAAATTATCATCGAGACGAGAAGACCAGTTGAGTCAGTTGGCAGCAGAAACAGCGGACGCGCGAGTAGAAAAAGGGGGAGAAACGGGAAAAACCGAAACAGACAGACCTGTAAAATTAGAAGACAATCTAATCGGGAACAATCCCTTAGATTTATTAGAGTCAAAGCTAGTAGAAGAACGGAAAGCATCCATAGCCTCGACACCCACTATTCAGGTTACCATAGGTAAGATAGAAGTCCGAGGAACTAAACCAGCGGTGAAACCTGTTCAGCAATCCCGTAGGATGCAGTCAACCGTTTCAAGTCCAAGGCTTTCCCTAGATGAATATCTTAAGCACCGCAATGGAAGGAACATATGAGTAGCTCGCAGGCGATCGCTGGGGTGACAATAATGCTAGAGTTCCTAATTAAGGAAGGAGCACTCCAAGAATTAGGCAGTGGAACTCTAGAAATAGTCACAACAAAACCTCTAGACGAAGCCAGAAAAGAAGGGCAGGAAAAAAATCAGATTAACATCTTTCTTTACCAAACTAATCCCAATAGTGCCTGGCGCAATTTAGATATGCCGAATAAGGTCAAACCAGGAGAAACAGGTAAACCCCCATTGGCATTAAATCTATATTATTTGATTACAGCTTACGGAAAAGATAACGAAGATACCGAAAGCCAAACTTTGCTCGGGGTAGCCATGCGCGTCTTGCACGACCATCCCTTAATCCGAACCTACGATATTGACAGGGCAATTGCCAAAAAACCGGGATTCATAGACCTGGGATTATTAGACGAATCAAAAAAAAAGCTGCTTGAGGATAGTAATCTGGCAAATCAGATCGAACGAATTAGCGTAACACCTAATAACCTATCCATAGAAGAGATATCGAAGCTATGGGGGACATTTCAGACCCAATATCGCATTTCCGCTGCTTATAAAGTCTCTGTGGTATTAATAGAAAGCCAGATTCCAGTCAAAACCCCACTGCCAGTATTGAGTCGCGGTGCTGACGACCGGGGTCCCGGTTCTCAGACAGGTACGATACCGCCCTTACCTAGTCTGACAGCCATCAAACTACCACAGAATCAATTTTACTTTACAGTAGGGAAGGATTTGATTCTTGAGGGGTATAACCTGGAAAACAGCAACGAAGTCCACTGCGGACATCCCCATCTAGAAAATCCGATTGTACTGACAAACCTAGAAGAGGTTTCGGCCACTCAGATCAGGGTAACCCTTGACGGGAGTATGCAGTGGCTAGCTGGATTTTATACTGTGACAGTACATGTCCAGGAGAGCGATCGCACTCGGATAACGAATTCCATGACTTTTCCCTTAGTCCCAGAGGTAACAGCAATTACTTACCCGGATCGAGGGAATCGCTTAACCTTAACCTGCAACCCAGCGGTGAAAGAAGGACAAGAGGTTGCTTTGTTACTCGGAGATCTAGCTATTCCTTACCAATTTCCAACACCAAAAAGCGATCGCCTGACCTTCAATGTCAGTAAAGTCACGCCAGGAACCTATGTCGTGCGTTTGCGGGTAGATGGTGTAGATAGCGTCCCCATCGACTTCACAAAACAGCCACCTCAGTTTAAAGAAGACCAGAAGGTAACAATAGAAAAATTCTCTAGCTGATTTTAGTCTAATCAGGTACACACGATTTTTTTTAACCCTCTTCTATCATAGCTGTTACGTCTTCCCACTTCCCTACTCCCTGCTCCCTGCTCCCTACTCCCTGCTCCCTGCTCCCTGCTCCCTGCTCCCTGCTCGCTGCTCCCTAAAAC
>NZ_JAAHHS010000587.1 GCF_010692395.1 Moorena sp. SIO3H5 | reverse complement strand
CCTCTTCTGTCACCAACAAATTCATCACGGTTGACTGTGTGATTTGCTTGAGCCGTATGCTTGGAAACCTTGCAAGTACGGTTCTGAGGGGGGAACGGAGCCGCGAGGCTCCTTACCTACCCGCCTTCTTCATGAGAATCTCGAAGTCCTACTCGGAGCCTTAACGGTCATTGAAGAATGGTTGCAACCAATTGGTCTTGAACTGAAGCCAGAAAAAACCCGAATTGCCCACACACTCCATCACCATGATGGAGACAGTCCTGGGTTTGATTTCTTAGGGTTCAACGTGCGGCAATATCCTAAACATCGGGGACGCGGGTATAAAACATTAATTAAGCCCAGCAAAAAAGCTGTCAAAACCCAATATGCCAAGCTCAAAGATGTATTCGACAGGCATAAGACCGCGCCAGTTAAAGCACTGATATCCAAGCTAAATCCGATAATTCGGGGGTGGTGTAATTACCACAAACATAATGTAGCTAAGGAAATCTTCGATGAATTAGACAACCTGATCTGGAAACGTTCCTGGCGATGGGCCACAAGGCGGCATCCTCAAAAGAGCAAATCATGGGTAAAGAATAAATACTTTGCCCCTGAAGGCACTAGAAATTGGGAACTACATGACGGGCCAGTCAAATTAGCTCGTCATGCAGATACAGCAATCGAGCGTCACTCCAAGGTCAAGGGAGATAAGTCACCCTTTGATGGAGAAACGCCATATTGGGCAGCCCGTATGAGCAAACATCCCCAGATGCCAACAACATTAGCCAAGCTCATTAAGTTGCAAAAAGGTAAATGCGCAATTTGCAGACTACCCTTTGGGCATGAAGATTTAATCGAAATCGACCACATCAAGCCAAAAGCCCAAGGCGGTAAGGATTGTATGGCTAACTACCAAGCAGTCCATAGACATTGCCACGATTCCAAAACAGCCCTAGATGCTATTGGACGTAAACCAGATACTCCAGAGGAGCCGTGTGCGGTGAAAGTCGCAAGCACGGTTTTGAAGACCAACCGAAGAGGGTAACTTCTCTGGTTGAGTTTAACATGACTGGGTGATTCTGGCTCCGACGCGGTGGAAGTTGAGAAAAGCCATCAAGGCAACTAACCAGGTGATGAGTGAGTTACGGGTGGTTAAACATCCGGATAAAACTTTCATCGGGAGAGTTGCCAGGGGCTTTGATTTTCTGGGCTATTGGTTATCGCCGGCGGGGCTGGGTATCGCTCGGAAGACGGTGGTAAGAATGGTTGAAAATATGCGTCGGCTTTATGAGCAAGGTGCGCCCGACGAGCGTATTGAGGTATATTTTCAACGCTGGTGTCGATGGGTGAAGGGTGGGATTTCGGCTAGGCACAAACATCTTCTCTTTCACCGCTCGGCTTTGCTTGGATTCCGTTTCCTTTCTCAGGACGACTTTTCCTAAGCTGAACGGGATAGTAATTGTGTACCATCCACCCGCCACCGGGGGCGGCGAACCCCACCTCACTCGCCCTTCCTTCACAATTACCCCTTTCGGCTTCCGCACCCCACCCCCGCTCCGTGCCCTGCACACCACGATACCACGGCGCCGCTTACCTACACCCGCGGGCCACTCTCCGCCCTTTTCTTAGTACAACATTATGTCCCGGTTATAGAAATAAAAGTTATGTTCCTTGTCCAGCGCACACGTCTCGTTTGGCCAAGCATCCACTTCCTCTAATCCGTATTCGCTCTCATACATGTTCTCCACGAACGCGACTAACGGAGCGGGGTCCTCGATGACCACGGCATAAGATAGCTTCAACGCCACATCGTCCGCCTCGGGATACAACAGACAAGCTGCCTTCTTCCCTAACTGTGCTTTTGTCCATTCCTTTCGCAGCTGCTCCGCGGTCATGTGCGTTACATCGCCCATGTACTTCATTCGAGTGTTGTGCGCTACCTCAACTCCCTTCACACTGATCACCCCTACGAATTTCTCCTCGGCCCAGTCCTTGTCGAATATGAACTTGGGATGGACTTGGCCGTCCTTCGTTGCTTGGATCTCTATCCCTATCAGCTTTTTCCATTCAACCATCACATCCGCCGGATTAAATCCATCATCCACAGGATTCTGTATCTCGTCAACTCTCACTTTCGAGTCTCTCACGGTTTCCGCTAACCACAGCCATGGGTGCTTGAGAAATACATCCTCGCCCTCGGAGTCAACCACGTATATTAACTCATTGAGGCGTCGATAAACCCATTTCCCCTTAATCAGACTCATGACAACCGAGGTCTTTTCTCTATTCAGTCCCATTCCTTTTCTCCCGCTTGTTTGCTTCATGCCTAAAAAATGAATACCGTGGTTGTGGACTGTCCACCTCCACCGTTTTCGGCTATCCACTTCTTAGACGCTCCTCACCATGCTTTTCTGAACTATGTGCCTCAAGATTCCTCACTGACTACCTCGACGCTCCCTCGCTTCGATGAGGGGGACTTTGCCATCATCCCTTTGGGGCGAACGGATCAACTAGTGTGAATACCACTTCGACTGATGCACCTACTATTTGCGCCTACGTTTTGTACTCGTGTCTGCCAAGATTTGACAGTTATGTGACCCTGCAATGCGACTCCAACAGATCGAGAGCAACACAAGATTGAAGTTCTTCCAGAAAAAAAACAACGGGCGCAACTTTTCCTTTGTCCCCCTGGCTACCCTCCTCCTCCCTTCCTTCTCACTCGTTGGCTCAAACTCGGCATAAAAACCATACCCGACCTTTGCTAAGTTGGTGGGCTGTTTTAACATCAACCTCATCAGCACTTTTCCGCCAAACGATCGCATTTAATCTAATGTCCGGTTGAATCCATGTAAATAAAATGAGCGGGGAAAGGATAAAGTCGAGAGATTTTTCGGGTGTCACGTGGATCGTTTTATTGTACGTAATTATCCGTACTCGATCTGACTCTCCTACACTATGAACATTCTCGACCTTGCCGCCTCTGGTTGTGATGGAAGAATTATTGCGATCGCCTGATGGATTAATGGAATGGCAACTAAATATAGCATTATTATTGGGAAATGCTTGAACTTTTGCTATCTCACTTTCACCCGATACAGTCTCCGTCTCCAAAACACTCTTATCCTCTTGCGACCTTATCTGCTGCTGCTTTTCCCCATTTTCTTCAGGGGTAGGAGACTGACTTGACCCTGAAATCTGTAGGGAGGAATGGCTGTTTGCCCCTACTTCCGACTCCGACTCTCGAAAATAGGCACTCAACCTCTGTTTAAGCTGTTTCCGCGCCAAAGATATCCGCTTGCAGACATTATCATAAGATTTCCCTTGCTGTTCGGCAATTTCTTTATAGGAAAGCTCCCGATAAAAATGCAAAATAAAGGTCTCTCGATACTTTTCCGGCAACTCAGCGATCGCTCCTCGTATCTGATCAGATATCTCTTCTCTCTCCAGAACAGACTCTGGACATTCAACTGTTCCTGTAGTAGTAACTCCCTCAGTATTCCCCACCCATTCAATACTTTCAACACCCACAGCAGCACGAGAACCTTTACGGATAATATCGATGCAAAAATTACGAGTTACCTGATACAACCAAGCCAG
>NZ_JAAHHS010000586.1 GCF_010692395.1 Moorena sp. SIO3H5 | reverse complement strand
TTTTTCATAAGTGTTATAGGGTGATGGTTCTAGGTCTGGTGGTAGGGAAACCGCTTTTTCCAAATTGGCAGAATACTTGCCATCCTCTGTGTAGAGAATCTCGTCTTCCCCAGCATCAGCCAGAACCATAAATTCTTGAGAACCCGAACCCCCAATCGCCCCAGAGTCAGCCTCAACCGCTCTAAACTCCAAACCACTGCGGCTAAACATATTTCGATAGGCTTGATCCATCGCCTGATAAGTCTTTTTCAGGCTTTCGTGATCGGTATGGAAAGAGTATGCATCCTTCATAATGAATTCCCGTCCCCGCATCAGGCCAAATCGAGGGCGAATTTCATCTCGGAACTTAGTTTGAATTTGATACAAGTTTAAAGGTAATTGCCGATAGGAGCGAATCATGTCCTTAGCAACAGTAGTGATTACCTCTTCATGGGTTGGTCCAAGTCCCAATTCCCGCTTTTGTCGGTCAATCAGAGCAAACATTATGCCCTCAGCTTTGGTGTAGGTGTCCCAACGACCTGATTCTTTCCACAGCTCAGACGGTTGTAGCTGAGGCAGTAGACACTCTTGAGCACCTGTGGCATCCATTTCCTCCCGCACAATCTGAGAAACTTTTTTCAGGACACGCCACATCATGGGTAAATAGGCGTAGATGCCACTGCCAATACGTCGAATGTAACCCGCACGGAGCAAAAGTTTATGGCTAGGGATTTCTGCTTCCACTGGGTCTTCCCGCAGTGTCACCAAGAGCATCTGAGACAGTCGCATTACTTACTTCCTTTTTAGACCAAACTACCATTATCTCATCAGTTTAAAACTTTCATCAACAGTGTGTCAGCCAGGATTGACAAACTCTTCACCCTCTGAGAAGGTATGTGATTATAGGCTAGTTTCTAGTTTAATTTAAATTATCATAATCGTGGTTATAAACCTTTAAACTCACGAAGTTTTACATTTCCTTGGTTTCATTATTTAACATATTTCCATTTGAGCTTTAAAAAAGGCTCATGGTGATGGTATTGTTAAGGTTTTTAAAAAATCTATAAGTTTTTGATATTTCCAGCTTTGATATAACTCTAAATTATAGCAGTATAAATACCAAATATATATTTATTTTATTTTAATCAAGTTAAACAGTTTTTTTAAAATAAAGTTATTAGATACTTAAATATAGCGTTTCTAGGACTCATGAGGTACACATTATTTTTTCCCTCTTCCCTTTTCCCTTTTCCCTCTTCCCTGCTCCCTGCTCCCTGCTCCCTAAAAACCAGAAATTTGTACCTCACAAGTCGTAGAATTGCTATATTTAAAACATTCATTACTAGATAAACACAACAATAAAATCTTTCGTTGCTTCTCATAATTGCTGTTGATGTCTATGAACAAAAGCTCGAGCAACCCATCTGCCCCCCCAGATAATATACCCTAGATGAATTACTAGCCAATGAAGTCGAAATCAGTGAAGAGGTTCACTGGGGTAAAGCAGAAGGTCGAGAGGTGTGGTAGGCTTCTTTGAGTGCGAATTACCTTTTGGACAACTTCTAGTCAGCAAAAAAGGAACAGATATAAACTTTGGGTATTGAACTACGCAGTTACGTATACATAGACAGCTTGCAGCCTCAGCACGCCGCTTACATGGGAACAGTAGCGTTAGGATTTTTGCCCTTACCAGGAGATACCTCCCTTTGGATTGAAATCTCACCAGGTATTGAAATTAACCGGATTACCGATATTGCCCTCAAATCCACTGCCGTGCGTCCAGGAGTGCTGGTGGTCGAACGGCTTTATGGACTTCTAGAGGTGCATGCTAATAAACAAGGGGAAACCCGTACAGCTGGCAAAGCAATTTTAGACGCACTGGGCGTCCGTGAACAGGATCGGCTCAAACCTCGGGTCATTTCTAGCCAAATTATCCGTAATATTGATGCCCACCAGACCCAGTTAATTAATCGCACACGGCGCGGTCAAATGTTGCTAGCAGGGCAAACCCTATATGTATTAGAAGTTGAGCCAGCTGCCTATGCCGCCCTAGCTGCCAATGAAGCAGAGAAATCCGCCTTAATTAACATCTTACAAATTAGTGCAGTGGGCAGCTTTGGAAGGCTCTACCTAGGCGGAGAAGAACGGGATATATTAGCAGCATCTCAAGCAGCGCTGACTGCTATTGAAAGCGTGAGTGGTCGTGAACATCCTGCTACCAAGCGTAAGGAATAGAAAGGAATTTTTCCTGAGCTGATCCCTTAATGTAGTGCCATTGGGTTAAAGTCTTTCTTGGCACCGCTACATAATGTGAAGGAGAACCTCAATGGCCAATCTAGAACATCTTGCTCTACTAAAACAAGATCCATTGAGATGGACAGAATGGAGACAGACAAATCTAGATCTAGAACCAGACCTTAGCGAAGTTAACCTCAATGGGGCTAACTTTGAAAGGGTAAACTTAGCAAAAGCTAACCTAAAAAAAGCCAATCTAGGCAATATTAAACTGATTAGCGCTAACCTCAGCCAAGCTAACCTCAGTAATGCCAACCTCCAAGATGCTGAACTGATCAAAGCTAAACTGATCTCGGCAGAGCTAATTGGGACTAAACTTATAGCAGCTAACCTGATCTCGGCTGACCTAAATGGTGCCAATTTAATTGGGGCTGACTTGACCCTAGCTAACCTCATGGAAGCTGATTTGAGTAATGCAAACCTAATTGGCACTAGCTTGCTCAAAGCTAATCTCTCAGAAGCAGATTTAAGTGGGGCAAAGCTAAGACGGACTAACCTGGTAGAGGCTAACCTTATGGCTGCCAATCTCTGCCATGCTAATCTGAGCAATGCTAATCTTCATCAAGCTGAACTGATTGGGGCTTACCTATACAAAGCTGAGTGTCCAGGGGCTAACCTAGCAGAAGCTCACCTGAGTGGAAGCTATCTGTTTGGAGCTAACCTAGCAGAGGCAGACCTTTACGGGGTTGACATTAGATGGGCGAACCTTACTAAAGCTAATTTAAGCGGGTCTAACCTCACTACAGCTAAGCTGAGGGGCGCTAACCTCAGTAAAGCTAACTTAACTGGGGCAAATATCATTGAAGCTGAACTAAGCCAAGCTAATCTAAGGGAAACAATTATGCCTGATGGCACTATCCATCCTTAGATCACTACATCTGATCACAATCAATCAAACCTTCGATTAATCAGTTAGTGCTGCAAGTATCATCCAACAGACACTATCGACCAGACACCGATGAGTCATGCCCAACCGCCCCTAGAATTTATCCGACAAGCTGTAGTTGACCTGAGTCATGAGCTGCAAACCTCTGTGGGAAAGTCTGATCATAACTTGACAATATTCTCTGAATAAGTAATAATTTAGAACATTATTTTTATCCTTAACCTAAAGTTAATCAAAGTAGGATTTTGGTTAACTTTAGGTTAAGGTTTGGAATCTGACTATCCTGAGTCCACTCAAGCTCAATCTCAAGAGTCTGGCTTGCTAGAGGTCTTCGAGATCTAGATGTCCGATACTTTTTAGCTACCAAAATCTACAAATCAGATTTTGGCTCACTAATGCAAGCTGGATTTTGCCAGCCAGGGGGTATCTCCCAAGGCTAAACCCGGACTATGCCCGGCTTAGCGCATAAATTT
>NZ_JAAHHS010000585.1 GCF_010692395.1 Moorena sp. SIO3H5 | reverse complement strand
TGATGCTCATGCGATCGCAGCGGCAGCATTGCAATTGTTCTATGACAAAACTCAACCCCCCATTAGTGACGATATCGAAGAACGAACGGTGGAACGTCCCAAACTGCGGCTTAACACAGACAAACGCCATCGGTCAGAAAAACCCAGAAAGCCTGTGATTCAAAATCAGTCAAGATAAGATAGACAAAGATGAAGTGTAAAGGATGAAGGCGTATTGGATGAAGTAGCAAAATATACCAGTTGTTTCGTCAAGGAACAACAATTAATGGAAGGATTGACAGATCATAACCTTCATGCTTCATACTTCATGCTTCATACTTCACACTTCACACTTGATACTTCACCCTTAATACTTCCCTAACCAAACGTGGCTTCAAGTCTGTCTGTTTCTACTTCACTCAACTGGCCTGGCTTAGTTGAGGCTTACCGTCCTTATTTGCCAGTCACTGACTCCACACCAGTGGTAACCTTACTCGAAGGTAATACTCCTCTAATTCCTGTCCCCACTATTGCCAAAATTATTGGCAGAGGAGTAAAGGTACTGGTGAAATATGATGGTCTCAATCCTACCGGTAGTTTTAAAGACCGGGGCATGACCATGGCGATTACAAAAGCTAAGGAAGCAGGAGACCAAGCGGTAATCTGTGCTAGTACGGGAAATACCTCGGCATCAGCAGCAGCCTACGCTCGTCGGGGGGGAATGCGGGCATTTGTAATTGTTCCTGATGGTTATGTAGCTCTGGGGAAATTAGCCCAAGCGTTGGTATATGGAGCAACAGTAATCGCCATTAAGGGAAATTTTGATGACTGCTTGACAATTGTCCGGGAAATGGCATTAAAGTATCCCGTGACCTTGGTCAATTCCCTCAATCCTTATCGCTTAGAAGGTCAAAAGACAGCTGCGTTTGAGATAGTGGACAACTTAGGTGATGCTCCTGATTGGCTGTGCATACCAGTGGGCAATGCTGGCAATATTTGTGCCTACTGGATGGGATTTTGCGAGTACCATCAGCAGGGGAAATGCGATCGCTTACCCCAAATGATGGGATTTCAAGCATATGGAGCATCCCCGATTGTCGCTGGCAAAGTCCTAGAGCATCCCGAAACCATTGCAACCGCAATTCGGGTGGGCAACCCAGCTAGCTGGAAAAAAGCGATCGCAGCCCAAGAAGCTAGTAAAGGGGCATTTAATAGCGTTACCGATCAAGAAATTTTAGATGCCTATCGGTTATTGGCATCCCAAGAAGGAATTTTTTGTGAACCAGCGAGCGCTACATCAGTCGCTGGTTTGTTGAAAGTAAAAGACCAGGTACCCACAGGAGCAACGGTGGTTTGTGTACTGACAGGTAATGGTCTCAAAGATCCAGATACTGCAATTGAACACAGCAACAACCCATTGACAGAAGGGATTGAGCCCACAACTGCTGCTGTGGCAGAGGTAATGGGGTTAAAGCCAAAAGAGGTTTAGCGCCGTCGTACCTGATCCACCACATGATGAATCCCATCTATGATCAACCTTGGCTGGTCGAAATACATCAGATGACCGCTTTGCTCGGAAATAATCTGCCGACTACTCGAAGATAAAGTAGCAAGTTCAGCCTGGAGTTCTTGCCAGACGGCTCTTTCTTGTTGCATATAATCTGCTGTAAAGCCACGGGGTAACTGATCCACAGTGACGGGCTTTGCAGCTGTTAGCACCACTAACGGGCGATCGTCCAAAGAAGGCGTTGTTTGAACCCGCTTTAGGTTTCGATGGAAGCGATGCAGCGCGGTCTTGGGGGTTTCCCCCATGAGCGACTGCATCAAGACAGAGTTGTGCTTCAGCTTCCACAGTAACAGTCGATTGAGGGCCAAAGGCTTTGACCTGGGGCAGCATTTCTGGGGGAATCCGTCTAACGTTGGGATTTGGCAAATTATGCAATAAGCGCAAGACTCCCATAGCGGCCAATTGCCTGTTCAGCCATGACTTGACCGGAGAGGGTTTGAGATTAACTGGGGCAGGTGGAAAACGCTCTTCCTGTTCTGGATGAGCTGAATCCACCAATACCATGCCTACTACTTCGTTAGGGTAAAGCTCTGCGAACACTCGACTATAAATACCACCCATGGATAGCCCTGCTAACACTTGACATCTCCCCCGGCTAAAGCACAGGGGATTCTACAAGGAAGTTACGCCGCAGGGTGAACCCGTGCGGCGTAACTTCTTGTTCGGTAGGATCTAGAAAGAGATTTAAACAGGTCGTACCGATGTGGGAGTGTCAAGCTCCCGCTACCCACCTTGGTCAGATCAATGCCTAACTGTGTGGCTACTTTTCTGGCAATATTTGCGGCACCATTACAGTCCGCGTTAACCAGATATCCTTTTGCGGATTTGTATAATCCACGCCTTACTCTTCTCCCTGAGGGTTTCCATCCACTGGGTTTTTCACCGTGTCTAGGCAATGAATCCTCATCCAAGAAAGACGCTTTGCTGGTGTATGCTTCTTCGGTAATTGTTAGCTTTATTCCATATTCTGAACAGAGCTGTTTTAATCTTTCGATCAGCCTCTTAGTGGGAATGACCACGAAGTTTTGATTACCTCGTCTCCCCATATTTGCCGAATCTTTTTGTCGTTCGTTCCAACCTATGATCAAATTCCCAATGTAATCGCTAAGACAGCGGTTGATGATGAATCGAGCGGCTTTATTAATCGCATCACGCATTTGGTTATTGCGCTTTCGCTGCACTCGATCAAGGTTACTGTCCCAATAGAACTCAGGCTTTCCAGTTTTATACTTAGTAACCAAGCGAGCATATCCCTGATTCATTGATTTGAGTTTCCGACCATCAATAATCAGGCTTTTTCCATGGGTTGAAACTCCGGTTAACCAATTATTGCCACCATGGTCGAAACTCCATGCCTGAGAGTAATCAAGATTTGGGTTGTCCTTAACTGGCTGTTTTCCGTCGTCGATTACCCAGTCAATCCACAGTTGACCATAACAAGGGCGAATCGTTACCTCTCTGACCCAATCCGGGTCTATAAATTCCGGAGCTTCTAAGGCAATTTCAGTAAGTAATTCTGACTTACTATCTTTACTTATAGAGGGATAAAACAAGCCTTTTTTATAAGTAAGAGCCTGTCTAGGAAAAGTGACAGCAGCTAGCCCCCCTTTTCTTCGGTATCTAAGAAGTCTTGGTCTGTCTACCTGGCCTTTATAGTAAAGCCCTACTAATTGATTGTAACTTGTAATTGATTCGGCCACAGACTTAAGAGTTTGCTGTGCTGACTGGGCGGCCATAGCTTTGTAATGGGGGTTGTTTTTCAACTCTTTGCAAAGCTCTGCGTATTTGATACTACACTTATATGTTTTCCATCCATACCGCAGTATATCCTCTTTCCAATAAGTGGTATAAGCCTCTGGTTGCTGTTCTAACCAAGTGTAATGCTTCTGCTTGGAGTAATAAGTTGCACAATTCCATAGGCTGTTAGCGTTTTCACATTGAAACAACCAGAAAGCTTTTTCTTCGTCGGCAAATGTTTCTTTTACAGGAATTGTTCTGTACATATTTCCATCACCTCCTTACAGATATTATGACATATTTAAACCCGAATAGTTCCATTGTGCACGGGATACGGCGGGGTAAACCCCGT
>NZ_JAAHHS010000584.1 GCF_010692395.1 Moorena sp. SIO3H5 | reverse complement strand
TTTATCTATAGCGCTATACATAAGGCCTGGCAGGCATAGAAAAAGCGACACCCAAGCGGTAATAGCTTGGGTGTCGCTTTTGTTTCAAAGCTAGAGATTCTCCCGATTTCCCGATTCCCGATTCCCGATTCCCGATTCCCGATTCCCGATTCCCGATTCTCCCCATCTCCCCATCTCCCCATCTCCCCATCTCCCGACTCCCGATTCCCGATTCCCGACTCCCGTATAAAGCACCTATTAATTGTTACCTAATCTAAATCTATTCAATATAATAATAGATTAAATTATTTATTGCTTAACGTGTAAGAAAGAAATAAAAAAGAAAAAAGTAATTAAAAATTTTCCATTAAATTATCAAAAAACGTTAAAAAAGCCTTGACGTCTCTTCCTCAGATATTTGACGATTCTTACAGAGCACAGATTACACTCAGCTGATTTGATGTACATGAAAGATTTGATCCAGATCAACGATCTAGAAACCAGACTAAGCCAAGAAACCGACCTCCTAAGAAAGCTGTCATACGAGGAGGAAAAAAAGGTAAAAGGCGGACTTTTTATTATCCCATGGCCAAAATTACTAGTAAAACGTCAGATTAAGAGTACGTGGCGTCAAGTGCGTCGTGATTTTTGGCGTGATCTTTTCTTCTAGCAAAGCAACACATCGACCAAAGCGTCAAAAGTCTTTTTTATCGGTGGTGGGCGGTCGATTAGCAGCAATAAACTGACCGGAAACCCTGGCTACTTCCGGGTCTTCCGTTACCACGCCACCGACCTCTTCCTTTTATGAGACTTTTTTGACAAATTTGATTCCGTAAGAGAAACCCCAGCGGTAGAGCTTGCTACAAAGGGTGGCACCTAGTTGGGGTTTTCTGTTGAAAGAAGGGAATCGGGATTCATCGGAAACTGACAGAATCGGGAAGGGAAAATATTGATAACGGGCAAGATGCCCATTCTACAAATATTGATAACGGGCAAGATGCCCATTCTACAATTCTCCCCATCTCCCTATCTTCCGATTCCCGATTCCCCTATTGTTACCTAATCTGACTCTGGTGTACCCCTTACTGAGCTAATTTTGAAGGCTGATTGAATCGCTGTAAACCTTACATTTTATGGCTTTAATGTAACTAATATGTGCCATAAAGTGGCACCATTATAATAACTTAAAAAATTGCTGAAATTACACCAGCTTTTGCTTAACTAAAGAAAAATGTGAAAAAAGCCTTGACTTCTCTTCCTCTGCGATTTTACTCTCGTTAAAGAGCACAGATTACACTAAGCTGATTTGGAGTACACATGAAAGAAAAGATCAAGATCTACGATCTAGAAACCAGACCAAGCCAAGAAACCGACCTCCTCAATACGTTGTCACTAGACGACCAAATAATGGTCCTTGGAGGGTGGGGTAGTGGAGGATTTATATATAATGGTGGTGGCCATTGCAATTTTTGCAATAAAGATAACTCAGATAGCTAACATAGCAAAACATCGACCAAAGCGTCAAAAGTCTTTTTCCGTGGGCGTCGGCGGTCGATTGGCACGGCTTAATTGACCGGAAACCCTGGCTACTTCACCGGTCTCGGTTACCACGCCACCGACCTCTTTCCCTTGTAAGACTTTTTTGACAAATATGATTCCTTCTGAGAAACCCCAGCAAGGAGTTTGCTACAAAGCGTGGCACCTAGTTGGGGTTTTGTGTTTAAAGAGGGGAATCGGGAATCGGGAATCGGGAATCGGGAATCGGGATTGATCGGAGACTGACAGAATCGGGAAGTGTAGAGGAAGCGAGAAAATATTGATAACGGGCAAGATGCCCATTCTACTTGGACTATTAAAATTATCCCCCATTTATACAACAACAAAAATATACATATTTTTATATTTTTTCATTAAAATATAATGCTTTAATTTTAAAAAGCATGCTATATATTGGCACATATTGAACTAAAAAAAATTGCTGAAATTAAACCGGATTCAAAAAAAATGCTTAACAAACTAAAAATGTAAAAAAAGCCTTGACTTCTTTTCCTCTCCAATTTCAACTAAACCTTCTTAAAATTATACCGGTTTAAAACTAAAAAAAATCTTAAATTGGAAATAAAAATATTAAAAAAGCCTTGACTTCTCTTTCTCTGCGATTTTACTCTTTTCATAGAGCACAGATTACACTAAGCTGATGAGGGATTGTACATGAAAGAAAAGATAAAGATCCTAGATATTATAGAAACCAGACCAAGCCTAGAAACCGACCTCCAACTGTTGTCTTCTCAGGTGGAAAAAAAGGTAAAAGGCGGGTATAGACCTGGTTTTTGGTGGTACGATTGGAAAGCTAAAAATACATTTTGGGGATGCCGTCTGTGCGGGCCCGACAATTACCCCTCCTAGCAAACGCAAAACATCGACCTTATGTCAAAAGTCTTTTTCCGTGGGCGTCGGCGGTCGATTGGCAGCCAATTTATTGACCGGAAACCCTGGCCACTTCCGGGTCTTCCGTTACCTGGCACGCCAGCACCGACCTCTTTCCCTTGTAAGACTTTTTTGACAAATTTGATTCCTTCTGAGAAACCCCAGCGGTAGAGCTTGCTACAAAGGGTGGCACCTAGTTGGGGTTTTCTTTTTAAAGAGGGGAGTGGGGAATCGGGAATCGGGAATCGGGACGTGTAGAGGAAGCGAGAAAATATTGATAACGGGCAAGATGCCCATTCCACGCCTGATGCCCATTCTACTTGAGAAAGAATAATATAATTCTCCCCATCTCCCCACCTCCCTACTCCCTACTCCCTACTCCCTACTCCCTACTCCCTACTCCCTACTCCCTACTCCCTACTCCCTACTCCTCAAAACCGTGTTCTAGGACGCCCCAAAGTCGTAATATAAACAACCGCTTCATCAACAGGAATACCCAAAACTTCATTGACCTGGTCATCAAAGAAGCCACCAATACCACTTACTCCTAAACCCAAGTAAATAGCTGCTAGATTGAGCCGCTGTCCTAGATGACCAGCATCCATGTGTAGGTAACGGTAAGCGCGATCGCCTAATCGAGCCACTGCTTTTTGTAAGTCTGCGGTGTGGAACACCACTGCTCTGGCATCTCGACCCAAATCTTGCCCTAAACAGAGAAAATGCAATTCCTGCCGGAAGTTTTTAAAGCGAATTTGCCGCAATTCTTGAGCGTTAGGGGCGTAATAATAGCAGCCTTCTTCTAGATCATTTACCCCAGATACTGCTATAAATGTTTCGATTAAACTTAAATCAAAATAATCTGGTGTTCCATCTAACCCTTGCTCAATGTAATGCTGAGGTTGGTAGGTAAAATCCAGAAGCGCTTTTAGCTCATCCAAGGTCAGATTAGCTGCACTATAAGCTCGGGTAGAGCGTCGTTTTAGAATAGTATCTAAACATGCTTTCGGAGCATTACCTTCTATGGTTAACTCCCCCCAATCTATGGGATTTGTAGCCATTGAAACTTTATCACAAAACGGAAAATTGTACTTGTCTTCTAACTGCTGGTCAATTTCTGTACTCTTTAAATTATTATCCTTAGCTTTCCAATCACCACCGTCTTTAATTTCCGTAGCGCGGTGCAAATAACCCAATAATTCGCCATCTGGAATGTCTGGGTACTTAACCTCAGTAGGAGATGCTAAC
>NZ_JAAHHS010000583.1 GCF_010692395.1 Moorena sp. SIO3H5 | reverse complement strand
CTACCGCCAAGCAATTGAATTCAAACCAGATCCATGGTTTTACTACCATCTAGGATATGCCCTACAACAACAAAATCAAACTCCCGAAGCTTCGCCCACCTCCCCAAGTACTCATCAACAGGCTACCGGTCACCATACCCACACCACCAAAAGACAAGATGGTTCCAAGTTGGGCTGGGGAAGCAAAGGAAAGTATTAGGGGATAGCTCAATACCTGAAGAATTCCCATCAGGAAGTTGCTACTAGCAAAAAACAACAATAGGGCTAATAGTCCAGAACGAGACCGAAGATAATGAAAACTGTAAAGCAGTTCTGTCAGCAGTGAAGTTTTATTAGTAAGCTGGCTTTGTGTGACTTTGTGGTGGGGAAACCGAACCAGGAGTAGGGTAGTTAAGGCAAACAAAAAACTGCTCAAGTCCAACACAAAAATTCCTGACAGCTGTATGACTCCTAAGAGTACACCACCTAGGATAGGAGCAAGGAGTCGTCCTAACGCTTGTGCTAACTGAGTCATACCACTAGCTCGACCTAAGTGTTTTTTAGGAACGAGCAAGGTGGTAGCAGCCCTGTAAGCAGGCCACTGGAATGCACTGAAACTGGAAATTACCACACTTGCTAAGTATATATGCCAAATTTGGATTTTTCCGGTAAGCAGCAAGGTGGCAATAGTCAGGGTGGTTAAAGCAGCACCAGAATCACTGAAAATCATCACCCAACGGCGATTCCAACGGTCTACTAAGACACCAGCAAAGGGAGAAATTATGACTCGAGGGAGAGTAGTGAACAGAATCAGAAAGGATAACTGAGTAACCGAACCACTCTGCTTATAAACCCAAACATCAAGGGCAAAGTTAGTGATGCTGGAGCCTAACAGGGAGACTAATTGCCCCAACCAGACTAGAACAAAGATGGACATTCCTTCAATTTTGAGTGGTTTGAGCATTTGATTTTTTTGATTAATAGACATCTCCAATAATTACCGTAGAAGCATTATGCTACCCTCCCAACATCTGGCTTTATGGATATGCTAGTTGTTCAATAGATAGTTGTTAAATTTTGCTGTCATAACCTCAACTTGATGGGCTTTCATAATGGTGTAATGGTCTCCAGTAATCGTGTGAGTTTGGATATCACCATTAACTAGAGAACCCCAGCCGTGGGTTCGGTCTTCAAGTACTGCTGGGGAAGTTTTACTAGCATTTATAAGGAGAACTGAACCTGGATATGTTTTTGGTTGATAATGATAGTTTGCTGCCATATTTGCTTTAAAAATTTCCCATAAAGAACGCATTTGATCTATTTCTAGGTCTGATGGAAATATCCCTTGCTGTTTGCCTTGCTCAAATAGATGCAAAACTTGTTCGTCTAGTTCGATTTTTCTCAGTGTTTCTAAGGATATATCTAACTCTTGGCCATAAAGACCTCCCAAATCTTGAGCCAATTGATTGATTATCATTGCTTGATCTATTTCTAAAGGTTTCCGAATTAAAGTAGGTGCATAACTGTCTATTAAAGCTAGAAGAGCCACTGGAGTATTTTTAGCCTGTAATTGTTGTGCCATTTCATAAGCAATTACACCTCCAAAAGACCAGCCGATGAGGTGTAATGGTCCTTGGGTTTGAATTGGTTTTATTGCCTCAATATAATGGTATGCCATCTCCTCAACAGAAGTTAAGGGTTGCTGTTGACCATCTAAACCAAGAGATTGTAAACCATATACTGGATAATCTTGATCTAAATGACGAGCTAAGTCTGCATAACACAGAATATTGCCACCAACTGGGTGAATACAGAATAATGGAGGTTGGTTTCCACTGGTTTTAATGCCCACTAATATGGAGTCAGATGTATCTACTGAAGAATCCAGAAGGCTGGCTAGTTGTTCAATGGTTGGACTTTGGAAAAGGGTTGCTAAAGGTAAATTGATTTGGAATTGTTGTTGAATTTTTGACATCAGACGGACAGCTAGAAGGGAATGACCGCCCAGGTCAAAGAAGTTATCTTGTACTCCGACAGAGGTGAGATTCAAAACGTCTGACCAGATTTGAGTCAGTTGAAGTTCTATGGTTGTACGTGGTGGGACGTATTTATGTTCTCGGGTAATTTCCCCATCAGGTGCGGGCAGCGCAAAACGGTCTACTTTGCCATTTGGTGTTAAGGGGAGGGTGTCTAAGGTGACGAAGGCACTGGGCACCATATAGTCTGGTAGTTTCTGTTTAAGGAATTCTCGTAGTTGGTTGGTGGTTAGTGATTCTTCCTCACTGACTATATAGGCTACTAGGCGTTTGTTGCTATGAATATCTTCTGTGGCAATAACTACAGTTTGTTGGATTTGGGAATGGCTGGACAGGACTGCTTCGATTTCCCCTAGTTCGATGCGGAAGCCCCTGATTTTGACTTGGTTATCGATGCGACCGATAAATTCGATGTTACCGTCTGGTAGGTATCTCGCCAGGTCTGATGTTTTGTAGATTCGTTCTGATTTGGAATTACAGAAGGGATTAGTGATGAATTTTTCCGATGTTAGTTTTGGACGGTTGAGGTAGCCTCTGGCTAGTCCATCACCTCCAATGTATAATTCTCCAGGTAGCCCTATGGGTACTGGTTGGAGATGACCATCTAGGATGTAGATTTGGGTGTTGGCTATGGGGCGACCGATCGGTGGTGGTAAGAGATTTGTTTGTTGAGTTGGAACAATCAATCCAGAAGTGGTGACCACAGTATTTTCGGTCGGTCCATAGTTATTAATAATCCTAAAGGGCAATAAACTTGATGGATATTGATTGAGCCTGTCTCCACCAGTAAGCACTATTCTCAACGCTAGATCAGGCCACCACTCTAAAGACAATAAGTTTTCTAACAAAGGTGTGGGTAAAAAAGTGATAGTAATTTTGTGTGCTGTTAACCAATTTTGCAAAACTTGTGGTTGGACAATAGTTTCTGTGTTGAGCAAGTGTATACTAGCTCCAGCACTCAGGTAAGGCCATAACTCCCATACTGCTGCATCAAAAGCAGTTCCAGCTAACTGAGTGGCATGATCTGATGAGGTAATCTCAAAAGCAGCTTGATGCCAAAAAACTAGATTTAATAATCCTTGATGAGCAACTAAAACCCCTTTAGGTTTACCAGTAGAACCAGAGGTATAAATCACATAAGCCAAATTATCAGAAGATACCCCAACATCAAGATTCTCCCCACTGTGTTGCTCTATCGCTGCCCAATCACTATCCAAACAAACGATCCGTGGAGTATGTGAGGGCAAAGATTCTAGTAAAGACTGTTGAGTCAACAACAGCTCAACACCCGAATCTTCTAACATATAACTCAGTCGTTCTGGGGGATAATTAGGATCCAGGGGTACATAGGCACCACCCGCCTTCAGTATCGCCAACAGTCCTACCACCATCTGTAAAGAACGTTCCACACAAATACCCACCAATACCTCTGGTTCTACTCCTAAGTTTTGTAGGTGATGTGCTAGTTGGTTCGCCCTTTGATTTAATTGATGGTAAGTCAACTGCTGTTGGTCAAACACCACAGCTATAGCATCCGGTGTTTTGTCTACCTGCTCTTCAAATAACTGATGAATACATTTATCAGTAGGATAGTCACTGGCAGTATCATTCCACTCCACCAAGATCGGAAGAGCAGGAGTCGAAAGAGTCAACATTGT
>NZ_JAAHHS010000582.1 GCF_010692395.1 Moorena sp. SIO3H5 | reverse complement strand
TGTATTAAAGTAAGGGTTACAGGTACAGTTATTGAAGATGAAGCAGGAGCTCCGATTAATGTCCAGTTAGGTGATACCGGACTTAACGACAACAGTCCTGCTACTCAGAACCAAGAGGATGCTGATGATGGCCCCAATGATAACGAAGTTCGTACCGTAGATGCTGATCCTACCGAAGCTCCAGTCAATGGTGAGCGTGAGGGTTCTGCGTTCCAAGAAGTCTTACTCTCTACAGAGATTAAGGAACTAGCAACCATCACTGTTCTCAAGCGAATCATAGGTCCAAATAATATTGATCTAGTTGATAACGGTGATGATCCTGAGAGTGCTAGCGATGACAAAATTACTTATCGCTTAGACTTCCGGGTTGAGTCCTCTAACCCAGCGATTAATTTCCAAGCTGCAGATCTCGAAGGAACTAGCATTACGGTTGATAATGCCCCAGTCCAGCGGGTCTTGGTTTCTGATGTCATTCCCGAAAATACAGAATTTGACCCTGACCCTGCAAAAGCGCCTACTGCGCCAGATGGCTGGACAGTGGTCTACTCTAGTGATGACCCAGCGGTGACTGGTCGTGACGCCCTGAGCGTAGACTGGTCTACTACCCAGCCAGCTGCTAATTTGATTAAGCGCATTGGTTTCATTGCTGAAGGTCCTATTACTGCAGGAACCTCCACTGAAGGTGATACCGATGGGTTCAGCTTTGGTGTGATCACCAGTGGTTTACCCGTTGCTGGTGGTGAAATTGCTAACATTGCTCAGGCATTTGGTGAAACTGTCGGTGACCCAACGGATGAAGTGGTCTACGATGAATCCGGTGACCAAAATCCCAACAACTACAATGATGATGGTACACCACCGGATGAGACTGGTACCGACTTCAACCCAGCTACAGACCTTGGTATTGCCAATCCCAGTGCTGATGGTGTTGATGAAGACAATGACAACACAGGTGAAGGACCTAAGGGTGAAGACACTGTAGTTACCATTACTGCAGACATTGAGACTACCAGTCAAATCCTGAATGGTCCAGAGAATCGACCCAACGCCATTGGTCCAACCAATGACAATGATGACTTCACTAACCAGTCCACAACTATTCCAGCTGGAACAGCTCAGGGTATCGACATTGACCCAGGTGCGGTGACCTTCGACAATACCGTTGAGAACCCCAATGCTACTAATTTAGATAACGTAACCTTGTTGCCAATTGCGCCTTCAGTCGGTAATGCGGCGACTAATGACCCTCAAGTTAATCCTCAATTCACCACTCCAGTAGACTTTGGACCAGATAACCAGATTCCTGATAACACTACGGTCACGATCAGGTACGAGCCAGAGACAGGTGATGTTCAGGAAGCAACCTATACCTACACTACAGCTGGCGGTTTTACCACTACGGATCCAGCGGTTAATGTTGGTACTCTCACACCAGGTCAGCAATTGGATTACGAGGTAATTGTTGACTTACCTGAGACAGCTCAAGTTCAGGGTTACGGGATTCCGATTGTTGCCTTTGTCGACAACAACCCGAACGGAGACTTTGATGTCACTCAAGAGACCGTCTTCAACATCACTATTGACCGTCCCTACACTGGCTACATGCAGATGCTGAAAGAAGCTCGGATTCTGGATACTGATGGTGTAACAGTGATTCAGGACTTCACCGGCGGAGATCCCACAGGTGATCAGGAAGGTACCCTCACAGAAGGGGCTAGGCCTGGTCAGTTTATCGAGTACCGAATTACCTACACCAATATCTCTGAACCACTAGTGGGTGCTGGTAACGTAGTTTTGGATGCTAACAACTTCACCATTACTGAGGATGGTACTGCAGCTCCTAACAACTGGGTTACTGTCACCACTCACGAGCAGGGAACTGAGCCATCTCAGGGTACTGTGGAGTACTTCAATAATACCTTATCCTTTGGAAATACTGACCCAGCTAGCGGTGAAGAAGTGACTAGGTATGTCAATGAAGTTGGTACTGTTGCTCCTGGCGACAATGGATCCTTTGTCTTCCGTCGTAAGGTTGACTAATCCTTGATGGTCTGAAGTAGGAAGTATAGCGCTATGCCCAAGGCAAGAGGCAAGAGGCAAGAGGCAAGAGGCAAAACTTGCGTAGGGTGAGTGATAAGACGGGCTTGCCATCATCTTAAACCTCGTAGCCAGTGTTGGAACAGCCCGCCTGGGAATGAAACGGGCAAGATGCCCGTTCCACCAAGATGCCCGTTCCACCAAGATGCCTGTTCCACCAAGATGCCTGTTCCACCAAGATGCCTGTTCCACCAAGATGCCTGTTCCACCCACTGGATCAAACAGCATGCATTGAGATGCATCCAAGCTATCCGGCGAACAGCCTTCCTACTTCAGCCTTCAACCTTCAGCGTTCTATAAAATTGTTTTAATTCTCAAGAGGTTTATTGCAAATGAAACGTTCATCAATTCTCGGTCTGGGTGCGATCGCATTAATTGTTGCTGTGCCTTTTGTAGGTAAGACTCCTGTATTAGCTGGTTTACAGGAAGCTGGGGAAGTGATTGTCCAAAACATCATGCGCCCCAAAGTGCAGTTAAAATTACTGGCTAAGAAGAAGATAGTAGAAGTTGATACTGAAGGTAAAGAAAATATTACTTGGCAAGCCCTAGAGAGCAAAGCCATTGTCAAACCAGGAGATACCCTTCGTTACACTGTCAAAGGTGAAAATTCTGGGGAAGTGGAAGCTGACAATCTGATGGTTACCCAACCCATTCCCCGCGCTACCATGTATATCCTTGATTCCGCTAGCAACAGCAATGGAGCAACGATAACTTACAGCATTGATAATGGAGAGACTTTTATAGAACAACCTACTATTGAAGTCACCCTTGAAGATGGCACGGTAGAAACTAAACCTGCTCCTGCTGCAGCCTACACTCACGTTCGCTTTGAGTTTCCAGAAGCCCTCGATCCCAAAGCAGTTTTAGAAGCATCTTATGATGTCACTGTTCGCTAGAAATTAGGGATGAGTGATTAGTGATTAGGGATGAGTGATTAGTAATTTGTAAATAATACTAAAATCTAGTTAATTACAAATTATTCAAAAATTAAGACTCATTAATCATAACCAATTACTAATCACTTAAACTTATATTTATTAAATATAGGCATTAAAATAATTGATTTATTAGCCACTAGTACTGATAATAATTTGGCTGTTTACACAGTTTTTATCTGGCTAAATAAAACTCCGTAGTCATAACCATCACTAATCGAATTTTAGGTTTTAGGTTTTAGGGATTAGGGATTAGGTGTTAGGTATTAGGTATTAGGTGTTGGGAGGATGTCAACTTTGTAATTAGGTACATAGATCCCCCCTAACCCCCCTTAAAAAAGGGGGGAATTAGATGGAAAAGTCCCCCTTATTAAGGGGGATAATGGGGGATCTGAATCAGGGATTAACAAAATTGACATGCACCCTTAGGTGTTAGGTGTTAGGTGTTAGGCGTTAGGTGTTAGGTGTTAGGTGTTAGGTGTTAGGTGTTGGGAGGATGTCAACTTTGTAATTAGGTACATAGATCCCCCCTAACCCCCCTTAAAAAGGGGGGAATTAGATGGAAAAGTCCCCCTTATTAAGGGGGACCAACGGGGGATCTGAATCAGGGATTAACAAAATTGACATGGCACCCTTAGGTGTTAG
>NZ_JAAHHS010000581.1 GCF_010692395.1 Moorena sp. SIO3H5 | reverse complement strand
CCCCGCCAGCGGATTCCGCCGCCCGGTACGGGGCGTCGGCCACTTCAGCCGGGTTCTCCATCACCTTCTCCGTCATTCGAGTCCCTCGTCGGCGAGCGGCAAGAAAGCCTGTCCTCGCTTCCAGAACCAAACAGTAGCGTGTGCGTAGCACATAAGCTGAGAGCTGATAGCTGATAGCAAGCCACATATTCATAATCAGGAGTGGGGAAGAGTGCCAGCAGCAGATATTTTAGTTATGTCCAATGGCCCAGGAGAGGTGACCACCTGGGTGCGACCAGTGGTAAAGGCATTGCGGGAAACTCTAGGGAATGACCGTTCATTAGTCCGGATATCGGTAGTGCTATCTCCTTGCCCTCATGCCACGGGCAAAGAAGATGCGATCGCAAAATCCTATCCAGAAGTAGACCGGGTTCAGGCAGCAGAGGATTTTTTACCATTCTTGTTGTGGGGCAAAACAGCTGAAAACTGGGACTGGCATCCAAAAGGGGTTGTTCTATTCCTAGGGGGAGACCAATTTTTTCCAGTAGTGATTAGTAAGCGCTTAGGGTATCGCAGTGTGGTCTATGCCGAGTGGGATGCTCGTTGGTACCGCTGGATTGACCACTTTGGCGTGATGAAACCCGATATTATCGCTCAAGTGCCTAAGAACTATGCCCACAAATTCACCCTAGTGGGGGATTTAATGGCAGAGATTAGAGGATTACAGGTTACTCAGGGGTTACAGGTTAATCAGAAGTTACAGGTTGCAGGTTCTCAGGTTACTCAGGGGTTACAGGTTAATCAGGGGTTGAAGGTTGCAGGTTCTCAGGTTAATCAGGGGTTACAGGTTACTCAGGGGTTGAAGGTTGCAGGTTCTCAGGTTAATCAGGGGTTACAGGTTACTCAGGGGTTGAAGGTTACAGGTTCAACCAAAGAAGATAACCTTGGCCAAAAGGCCACGCTACGCGAACAACCTTCAACGGAAGATAACCTTGGCCAAAAGGCCACGCTACGCGAACAACCTTCAACCAAAGATAACCTTCAAGCAAACAACCTTCAACCTTCAACCTTCAACCTTCAACCTTCAACCAAAGATAATTTACAACCTTCCACTGAAGTGATCGCACTCTTACCAGGGTCAAAACCAGCCAAACTAGCTCAGGGAGTGCCTTTGTCTTTAGCGATCGCTGAACACATTCACAAGGCTAGACCCCAAACTCGCTTTGTGATTCCCATTGCTCCCACCATAGATCTCAAAACATTAGCCAAATTTGCCAATCGAGATCACAATCCCATCATTAACAAGACAGGATGGTCAGAGGCACAACTTATTTATAAAGTTGATCACAATTGGTCGATGAATCAAGGGTTACAAGTTAATGGGTTACAGGTTAACGGGTTACAAGTTACAGGTTCAAACTCCGATAACCTTGGCCAAAAGGCCACGCTACGCGAACAACCTTCAACCCTTAAACCTTCAACCCTTAAACCTTCAACCCTTCAACCTTCAACCCTTCAACCTTCAACCCTTAAACCTTCAACCCTTAAACCTTCAACCCTTAAACCTTCAACCCTTAAACCTTCAACCCTTCAACCTCCTAACCTTCAACCAAATACCCCGCAACTATTCCTCAAAACCCCTAGTGGCTTGTGTGTAGAACTCTGGGAGTCCTTTCCGGCCTATGAGTTGTTATCCCAATGTTGTCTTTGCTTAACAACAGTGGGAGCGAATACCGCTGAGTTGGGGTCTTTGGCGGTACCAATGATTGTGCTGTTGCCGACGCAACAATTAGATGCGATGCGGGCTTGGGATGGCTTACCCGGTCTATTGGTCAAGTTACCAGGAGTAGGCTCTAGCGTCGCGAAAGTGATTAATTGGTTGGTGCTAGGGCAAAAGCGTCTGTTTGCATGGCCGAATATTTGGGCAAAAAAAGAAATTGTGCCAGAATTGGTAGGGAAGCTTGAGCCGGTTGAGGTTGCCCAACTTGCCCTAGACTATCTAGAGCATCCAGAAAAGTTGTCCGAAATGCGATCGCATCTTAAGAGCGTTCGCGGAAAACCAGGAGCTGCCCAAACTTTAGCTCAACTAGTTCAACAAGAACTTGACAAAGACCTTATCTAAAAATTATACCTATGAGGTACAAATTTGTGGCTTTTAGGGAGTAGGGAGCAGGGAGCAGGGAGCAGATAAGAGCCAATAGGCAATAGGCAATAGGCAATAGGCAATAGGCAATAGGCAAGATGTAAAAAATAAGGTGTACCTCATAGCTATGACAAACGCTATCTAAGCTACCTAAATCAATTTTGATAATTTTTGTTACCTACTCCCTACTCCCTACTCCCTACTCCCTGCTCCCTACTCCCTACTCCCTACTCCCTACTCCCTACTCCCTACACCCTACACCCTACACCCTACTCCCTACACCCGACTCCCTACACCCTACACCCTACACCCTAAACCCTACACCCTAAACCCTACACCCTACACCCTACTCCCTACACCCTACTCGCCACTTTAGCTTGACTTTCCGAGTTAGATAGGATTAAAATACTATTCCGCAATAGTATTTTAATTATGATTGTCGGTACAACACAAGCTGCATCTCTGCTGGGTATATCCTCTCAGCGACTGCGGATGCTATTAAGTAAAGATCGCATCAAAGGAGCCAAAAAAGTTGGTCGGTTTTGGCAGATTCCATTATATGATGGTGTGCCATTGGTCACCGAAGGTCGTAGGGGACCAAAAGGTACATGGAATCAGGACAAACATCTGGAAGCTACCTATATCCACGTTAATGAGCAAGCCTTAAAGAGCAATCACAAGAACCAGACATCCTTGCCAGTGTTTACTGTTAAACGGGGTGATCGGACTAATTACTGTCATGAGGTAGAAATAGCAGGAGCCTGCCGACTGGTTTATCGACCCAATCAAGGTGAGTCTATGAGTGATTCCGTGTGGCTCCAAGTTGAGCCTAACGTACCAGTGACTACTAAAGTATTTGCTGGTAGTGAGAACCTCGAAGATAAATTAGAACAGTCTCAAGATATCCTTAACGCAACAGTTCACGAAGTTAGCTAAATTAAGAGTTATTGAAAAATAACTCTTGCTACCTATACCTTTAAGCTCAAGCTTGCATTAAAAACCAAGCGCCAAGATTCAACAAGCCTGTAATCAAACCACCAATAATCATTCCTTTAATCAATTCCCATCGTCCTAGAAATCTTAGCACAATTAATACTGGGATAACATAGACTAACTGAGTGATACCAATCATAGACAATATAAACAAATAAAACAGACCATCATAACCCGTAGATTGTTGAACAATAATCCAACAACTAATAGCTATTACTAGGTTTATAAAAATAACGACTAAACTGCCGATTACAAGAGGATTTTTATAAATTTTGCTTGGCATATCACATAAATAGTAGGGAACAGGGAACAGGGAACAGGGAACAGGGAATCGGGAATCGGGAATCGGGAATCGGGAATCGGTGCATCTGACTTTTGTAAAGGTGCGCTTTCTACCAAGATGCCCATGGCTCCACAGGCAAGATGCCTGTTCTACCAACATGTCCATGGCATCACAGGCAAGATGCCTGTTCTACCAACATGTCCATGGCATCACAGGCAAGATGCCTGTTCTACCAACATGTCCATGGCATCACAGGCAAGATGCCTGTTCCACCAAGATA
>NZ_JAAHHS010000580.1 GCF_010692395.1 Moorena sp. SIO3H5 | reverse complement strand
CAACAGGAACGTGTCCGTTGGTCGTTGTCTTGATGCAGTCGCTCATGGGGGGAAGCCCCGCAGGTCTGCTCTGCCTCCCAAAGACCCTAATGGTGCGTTTGACCCTTAATTAAATTCGCCACGGGTTGCACCTCTGCATGGCTTAAGTACAGGTTGGAATAACTACTCCGATGCTTCCGAGTGAAACGGGAAAGTCATCTGGAGTTACAGTAATTGTCCGGTTACGTCTAGGATTAATCCGTAAGTAGTGGCTGTTACCATTCAGAGGCAAGATTAGTGAAGAGCCCTTTGCACTGGCACCATGAAATCCATTGTTGAACAACTTAGACTTCAATTTACTCAAGCCTTAACTGCTGCCTTCGGTTCTGATGTGGCAGGGGTAGATCCAATGATGGTACCTGCCAGCAATCCCAAATTTGGTGACTATCAGTCTAATGTGGCCTTGGCTTTGAGCAAACGTTTGAAACAGCCACCAAGAGCGATCGCAGAATCTTTGTTGCAGTATCTAGATGTGGCTGAGATATGTCAGAGCCCGACTATTGCTGGTCCAGGCTTCATTAATTTGAGCTTAAAACCTGCTTACTTGGAAGAACGGCTAAGGGAGATTCAAACTGACCCACGTCTAGGAGTAGCAAGCGCTTCAGCCCCTCGACGGGTCATTGTTGATTTTTCTTCTCCCAATATTGCTAAAGAGATGCATGTGGGACATCTACGTTCAACGATTATTGGGGATTCGATTGCCCGGATCTTAGAATTTCGGGGTCAAAATGTACTGCGCTTGAATCATGTGGGAGATTGGGGCACCCAATTTGGGATGTTGATCACCTATCTCAGGGAAGCTTACCCAAGTGCTTTGACTACAGCTGATGCCCTGGATTTGGGAGATTTAGTCACCCTTTATCGGCAAGCTAAACAACGGTTTGATGCAGATGAGGAATTTCGGGAGGCATCTAGACTCGAAGTTGTTAAACTGCAATCTGGTGCAACGGATAGCCGCCGTGCTTGGCAACTACTGTGTGACCAATCTCGGCGGGAGTTTCAGATTATCTACGATTTGCTGGATATTCAGCTCACCGAAAGGGGGGAATCCTTTTACAATTCTTTCCTACCAGAGGTTGTGGACTATTTAGACAAGTCTGGCTTGTTAGTGGAAGACTCGGGAGCCAAATGTGTTTTCCTTGAGGGGTTTACAAATAAAGATGGTGAGCCTCTGCCCTTGATTGTGCAAAAATCTGATGGGGGCTATAACTATGCCACCACTGACTTAGCTGCACTGCGCTACCGGACTGAGCAAGACCAGGCTCAAAGGATTATATATGTTACTGATTCCGGACAAGCAAATCATTTTACCCAGGTATTTCAGGTTGCTCGGCGGACTGGTATTCTTCCGGAAAATGTTGAAGTCGTTCATGTTCCCTTTGGTTTGGTTCTGGGGGAAGATGGCAAAAAGCTGAAAACGCGGTCTGGGGAAACAGTGCGGTTGCGGGATTTATTGGATGAAGCGATCGCACGATCTGGTGCTGATTTGGAATCGAGACTCAAGCAAGAAGGTCGGGAAGAAACTGAGGAATTTAAAGACCATGTTGCCAAAGTCGTAGGCATGAGTGCAGTTAAGTATGCTGACCTTAGTCAAAATCGTACCAGCAACTATATATTCAGCTTTGATAAGATGTTGGCACTCCAGGGCAATACGGCACCATATATGCTTTATGCCTATGTCCGCATTCAGGGAATTAGCCGCAAAGGGGAGATTGATTTTGAGCAACTGGGAACCGATGCCAAAATTTTGTTGCAAGAAAACGCAGAATTGGTGCTAGGGAAGAAGTTATTACAACTGAATGAGGTTCTTGGTGAAGTTGAGAAAGAATTGATGCCGAATCGCCTTTGTCAGTATTTATTTGAACTGAGCCAGAAGTTTAATCAATTCTATGACCAATGCCCTGTACTGAAAGCCGAAGAACCCAAGCGGACATCCCGTCTGCTGCTATGTGATTTGACTGCTAGAACTCTGAAACTGGGATTGTCTTTACTGGGAATTCAGGTACTGGAGCGGATGTAGTAACGTTAAGCCATCAGCGATCAGCCTTTGACCTTGGCTGATCGCTGAATACTTACGTCAGCTAGTTCACGACACTAGTGTTCGAGCCCCAGGGTGAGATAATGGTTTGGTTTTGACCACAATTTCTACATCTTGACCCAAAGCGTTTAACAATCCTCGCTATCCATCCCCACCCTTTTTAGGGTGGGGATGGATAGCGAAAAAACAACTAATAGCGAATTGTGTTATAATAAAGATGGTTGCTGACCCGCCTGACTGACTAAAAGGCTACCTTACAAATGGTCTGATTTCTGATCAATTAGTCAAACCATTAGGTGTACAAAGTACTAGCAGAGCTCAGGGAAGAGGCAAGCCCCGGCTGGTTGACCATAGAGTCGTAATTCCAAGGTGAGTCTGTCGTAAAATTTATACGTCTGCGGAAGGTGGATGTCTGCCTGTGGACGCTGAGTAAGACCGTATTGCAGCAGGCGCGCGCCTCCTAGGCCGGGGAACCAGGTCTGGGGTCGCGCCTCTGTTTGAGGCGTCGGCGGATGAAGCGGGAAGCCCTATTGACGAATAAGACCGTCCCTGGTTGAGTTGAGATTGGAAGCCCCAGCCTCAGCTAAGCAGGCTGGGGTACTTCACGAAGCGAAACAGCTGCACAATTGAAAAACCCGCCAACTTACCATTGATAAGTGCGGACACTTTAGGCTGATCTACTCCTAAAACCTTTGCCGCCGCAGCTTGTGTCATACCCTGGTTGGCAATAATACTACTAATCTTACGAGCCAGTTCTGCTTTAACGATTAATTCATCAGAGTTTTCTAAACCTAAATCGGCAAACACATTACCACTACTAGCTTGTACTTCAATTTCTTTTACCATAATTACTACCTCTAAGATTTGCTCGACTCGACGATATAGAGCCATAATCTAACTGGCTGAATCAGCAAAACTCAGCCAGTTTGGAACATTCTCGTCCCTAGGCGTGATCGGGGTGTTCTTGTCTTAGGGGTAATTCAACCACTCAACCGACCACAGAACTTCGCACTGTCCAGTATCAATAGATTGTAGCGATTTGAAAATTAGTGAGTAAAGGATTTAACAATCGCTATAAGTTAGCAATAATTTGCTTCTGATATTCCTCCTCACTCATCATCTCTTGGGTACTCTCCACTCGGTCTAAAAATACAATTCCCTCAAGATGGTCATATTCATGTTGGAATATTCTAGCTACAAAGTCTGTGAATTGTTGCCGCTGATACTCACCATACCGATTAGTATACTCCACCTCAATTCGACTATACCTGGGTACTAACCCTCGAATTCCGGGAATACTCAGACACCCCTCCCAGTCCTTAACCATGTCAGTGTCATGACTAATAATGGCAGGATTAATCATAGCCGTTGGTTCCATCAATGGTGCGTGGGGATACCTTAAATTCGGACGAGACGCTACGATAAACAAACGATAGGATTGAGATACTTGGGGTGCTGCAATGCCAACCCCATTGGCCGCTGTAGCAGTTGCTATCAGGTGATCAATCAGTTGTTGAAGGCGTTCATCTAGCAAATTATCTACTCGCTGAGTATGCTGCCGTAAAATCGGGTTGCCTAACTGAGAGACCCCCCCCCCCCCCCCCC
>NZ_JAAHHS010000058.1 GCF_010692395.1 Moorena sp. SIO3H5 | reverse complement strand
GTCAAGGGTTTTTAAAATTAAGAATTAAGAATTAAGAATTAAGAATTGGGAATGAAGTTCCCTATTCCCTGTTCCCTACTCCCTACTCCATACTCCCTGCTCCCTGCTCCCTGCTCCCTGCTCCCTACTCCCTATTCCCTATTACCTTTACCATTAATCTACATCGTTCAATCATATCAACATAGGCTGGCGATAACTGCTGCCAACTAAACCGCTCATAGACCTGGCGATGACAATTTTCACGCTTACTTTGGTTATAGCCTTCACTCAAGACTTGAGAAATTAGACTAGCTAAAGTTCCAGTTAATTCAAAATTAGCGAAATAGCCTTCATTGCCTAAAACAAAGTGAGTAATGTCATAATCATGAGCGAGACAAGGTAAACCATGGGACATCGCCTCCACAATTACTCGTGGTAAACCTTCATGGAGAGACGCTAAGACGAAAAGATCAGCAACCTGATAGTAATTAGTTACTTGCTCACGAGCAACAGTTCGCACTTGAAACTGATCAACCCCTAATAGCTCTTGGCCAAGCTGAATAATTTCTGGTGATTCAGCATCCTGTTGACCTAATAATAATAGGAATGGTCTAGGTTTTGGCAAACTCGCTACTTCATTAATAATGTAGTCCATGCGTTTATGAGACTTATTAATCGCTGCCACAGAAAGAATTAACGGTTGCTGTTTCGGTAGTCCTAATTTTTCTCGTAACCCCTCTCGTTCTAATGATGACAGTATCTGTAATTTGGCAGGGATAAAGAATCCAGAGGGCAGTAGACTTTGTTTCTCAGCAGGCTCTCCATAAGTTAACGCCTGTTTAAAGTGAATTGGTGTTAACTGCTGTACATGATCCCAACGGGAAAAAGGAGGGGATAAGGCTCCTCCATTACGGAAAAGTAGTTTATAATTCTGTTTGGTCAAACGCCGCCAGTGCCACAATAGATAGCCTAAGCCATCATCACTGAAGTAAATTATCTCTGGACGTTCACGATATATATGTGATAATAAACTTAAGATAAATGACGCTTGTTCAATAAAGTACCCTTCTTGTCTAACAAAGTAGTCACCTTTTTTTAAAAATTCACTTAATTGCTTAACCAATCTTCCCAGTTGACCTGCCATCCAACTATACCGTGGCAGATTCCATAATGTAATCATTTTTTGATCAGACTTACCTCCTCCTTTAAACAGGGTGATATCAAGAGACGATTCCTGAGATAAAGCAGCAAAGCATTCTTGGGCAAACGATTCATACCCCCTCTGGATATGACCCAGACCAGAACAGATTAGAAAAACTTTAGTCATGTTATATAGCAGTTATTATGGGTGAGGTACTTTCGTCTTGGGTTTTAGGGAGTAGGGAGTAGGGAGTAGGGAGGGTGGAGTGGGAATTCTGTGTATCTCATCAGTCTGAGAATTGCTATAGCGGATTTATTTATCTTGGGTATATAGTTAAATTGTATAGCGCTGCGCTCAGGGAATAGGGAATTGATCACTTTGGTTTTTTTGTTAAAATAGCGTCTTTTATAGTAATGACGTAAACAGTATTTTTTCGGAATTTTTTCGGAATTCCGAAGTTCCCTACTCCCTACTCCCTACTCCCTACTCCCTACTCCCTGTTCCCTGTTCCCTACTCCCTACTCCCTTTGGTAAATAATTATGATATTTAACGCGATTTTAGTGCGGTCAATTATTGTTGGTGCTTGGTCTTTTGTCAAGAGCAAACTACCACCAGAAGGAAGACGAAAACTAGGAACATTCCTAGGACGAATGGCTCAAAAGCCTCTAATGACTAGTCTAGTGCGTTGGTATGATCAACGGTCAGTGGATGCCTATCTGATTTCATTTCCTAAATCTGGACGAACCTGGCTCAGATTAATGATTGGACGGGTATTAGAAAAGCATTTAGGTCTAACTGACCCCAAAATTATGGAGAGAATATTGGAGTTAGAAACCTTAGCACCATTGCACCCTGATGTCCCAAAAATTCGAGTTATTCATGATGATGAACCAGAATGGAAAAAGCCTGATGAACTTGTTCAAAGTAAAGCCAAGTATAAAAATGCTAAAGTAATTCTATTAGTCCGAGACCCTAGGGATGTAGTAGTATCTATCTATTTTGAACATACTAAACGGGTGGGACACTATGCTCACATCATGCAGCAAGTAGACTCTCTCAAGCAGTATGCTGAACGAATTAAACCCTATGAAGGGGATTTGCATAGCTTCATCCATGAGTCAGTGGGGAGCTTTGATACTTTGATTCGGTATTACAATATATGGGAAGCTAATCGCCATATACCGAAAAATTTTTTGCTGGTGCGTTATGAAGATATCCAAACAAATCCCCAAAAAGAACTGAGGCAGGTTTTAGAGTTTTTAGGAGTTAAGTCGGTTCCCGATGAAGTAATTGAAGAAGCTGTCAGCTTTGCCTCCTTTAATAATATGCGCAAAATGGAAAAAAATCGGACATTTAAATCCGATCGGTTGACCCCAACTGACCAGCAAGATCAAGAGTCTTACAAAACTCGTAAAGGAAAAGTGGGAGGATTTACTGAATATTTAAATAACGAAGATATTGATTATCTGAATTCCAAAATGGAGGAACATTTATCGGATTTTTATCAGTATAAACCCTGAAGCTGTTGTGGGCTATGAGGTGTGGTGTTTGTAGCGTGCGCGTAGCGTGACAAGCAAGTCAATCGCACTCAAGGCAAGTGGGCTTATTCACCAAAATTTTGGGTCTGTTCGCGTAGCGGAGGCCGTAGGCCGAAGCCCCGTCCTTCGTTCGACGGCTTTCTTTGATTGCTGATATATTCTTTTAGCTTTTCAATAGGGGCACCCCCAACGGATGCCGCAAAATAGCTAGGACTCCATAGTGCAGTTTTCCCATGAGGTTTTAGGTATCCTTTTTGCCCATATCTGCGACTTGATAATCCTTTCAGACTGTTAACTATTTGAGATATCGATAGTTTTGGAGGATACTCGATTAATGCGTGCACGTGATCAGATTCGACCTTAAACTCCTTAATTTTAAAATTCATCTTTTTTGCTACCTCTCTAAAAGAGTCTTCAATGGTTTGGAGGCTCATTGAGGTCAATACCTGTTGTCGATACTTGGTTACACACACTAAATGTATTTGCGCTCTTTGTGATACTGTGTCGTTCTTTCCGGAAAGTCATTGTCAAATCTTGTAGGCTTTGAAGTTCCCGTAAGGGAGTGGAGCCTTTATAGTTAGAGGGTTATGCATAAAAAGTTAAGGTTTTTGTAATAAGGCTCCACTCCCTAAGGTTTCGTCTCTACAATATAATCATAGTACAGACCTACTGGGAGGACTAGAATGAAGGCCAGGTACCAGTATCGTTTCTATCCAACAGACCAACAGAAGCAGGATTTGGCCAAATTATTTGGCTGCGTCCGGATCGTTTGGAACGATGCTCTGGCTATTTGCAAAAAATCTGAAAAAGTTCTCAAGTCAGGAGAACTACAGAAGCTAGTCATCACTCAGGCCAAAAAAACTGAAGAAAGACAATGGTTATCAGAGGTTTCCGTTGTCCCCTTACAGCAGTCTGTAGCCGATCTAGGAGTTGCTTTTAAAAACTTTTTTGATTCTCGGAATGGGAAAAGGAAAGGAAGAAAAGTCAAACCTCCACGATTCAAGAAACGTTCTAATAAACAATCAGCACGGTTAACTCGCAGGGGTTTTTATGTTCAAGGAGATAAGGTATATTTGGCCAAAATTGGAACAGTCAAACCAATTTGGTCTAGAGACCTACCCTCAAACCCTAGTTCTGTAACCATTATCAAAGACTGTGCTGGCAATTACTTTTTAAGTTTTGTAGTAGAAATTGAGCCTATTCAAGTTGATGCCAAGAACCAAAGCATCGGTATTGATCTAGGTATCAAGACTTTTGCTGTCATGAGTAATGGCAGTGAGGCTAAAAGCCCTGATTATTCCAAGCTAGATCGAAAGCTACGGAAAAAACAACGAAAATTTGCTAAGCAGCCTAAAGGGTCAAATCGAAAACAGCGAACTCGCCATCATATCGCTAAACTAAACCTCAAAATAGCGAATAAGCGGAAAGATTTTCTGCACAAACTATCAACCAAAATAGTTAGCGAAAACCAAACTATCGTTTTGGAAGATTTAAATGTGTCGGGAATGGTTAAAAACCGTAAACTTGCACGAGCCATCAGTCAACAGGGATGGGCAGAATTTAGGGCGCTCTGTGATGCGAAGTCAGACAAATATGGCAGAGATTTTAGGGTCATAAGTCGATGGGAGCCTACCAGTCAAATTTGTTCAGATTGTGGGTTTAAATGGGGTAAAATCGATCTGTCTATTCGTTCAGTACTTTGCATGAATTGTGGAACACAGCAAGACAGAGATAAAAATGCTGCCAAAAACATAGAAAAAGTCGGCATGGGGCATCGGCACGACTATAAACGGACAAGGAGGAAAGGTAAGACTGTTTCGGCAGCACATTCCGATGAGGTGTCAAGAATCACTGCCCTTCCAGGGCGGTGAGTATGTCAACAGACTAGACTAAACTAGTGTATATATCTAGCTAGTAGCCTATTAAAAATGATTCTTAACCAAAACTTCCAGGTCATTGATAATGCTGCCCAAATTGATGACCACTTTTGTTTAAAATTAGGACCGGAAGCTAAGGCAACAGTCTACCGAGTCTTGATCAACGATACAGGACAAATCCTACTCGATCCAATTCCAGAAGAAGAACAGTGGTTATGGCAAAATCCCGAAACCCTGGCGCAGGTGAAACGAGGTATCCACCAAGCAGCAGAAGGTAAAGGAAAATATTTAGGTGATTTCGCTCAATATGCTAGCCTGGAGATTGATGACTAGTGAATTTTCGGTTGGAATTTCAATCTGAAGCTGAACAAGCACTGGTTAACCTTCAGAAAAAAGACCCTAAAAAGTACAAAAAAGTCCTCAAAACCTTGGGTTTGATGGCAACTAATCTACACCACCCCAGTCTCCAAACTCATAAATATAGATCCCTATCTGGACCCAATGGTGAGGATATATTTGAAGCCTACGTCGAGAGTCGCACTCCTGCTGCTTATAGAGTTTTTTGGTACTATGGACCAGGTCAAGGAGTGCTGACTGTTTTGGCTATTACCTCTCATCCCTAGCCAGGAAATTTTTCATTGTTGTCTCTATCCCTACCATGTTCTGTAGATTTGGGTGGTTAGGGGGGCGAAACCAACTAAACTTCACTAGTGCTCCTCAAGATACGGAAATCCGAATCCCTATCGGTGGACAACCCCATATGTCGTATTAAAAGTTATCCCTCAAAATCATTTAAGGGACATTCATCATATTAATGTAGCTATAGCAATGACTGTACTGGAACAAGGCACAATCACGATTCATACTGAGAATATCTTCCCGATTATCAAGAAGTCTCTCTACACCGATCACGAAATCTTCTTGCGGGAGCTGATCTCCAACTCAGTGGATGCCATCCAGAAGTTGAAGATGGTCTCTTATGCTGGGGAGATTGATGGGGATGTGGGAGACCCGGAAATTAAAATTACCATTGATAAGGATCAGAAAACTATCTCCATCTCGGATAACGGCATTGGGATGACTGCCGATGAGGTGAAAAAGTATATTAATCAAGTTGCTTTTTCTAGCGCTGAAGAATTTATCCAGCAGTACCAAAAGGAAGCTGACCAACAGATTATCGGTCACTTCGGATTGGGTTTTTACTCTGCTTTCATGGTGGCTCAGAAGGTAGAAATTGATACTCTCTCTTATAAGTCAGGGGCAACAGCCGTTCATTGGGCCTGTGATGGTTCTCCAGCCTTTGAACTATCGGATTCTGAGCGGACGGAACGGGGTACTACCGTGACCCTCACCATGCAAGAGGAGGAACAGGAGTACTTAGAACCCTCACGGATTCGCCAGCTAGTGAAATCCTACTGTGATTTCATGGCAGTGCCCATTAAGTTTGAGGAAGAGGTGATCAACAAGCATGAGGCACTGTGGAAGAAATCCTCAAGAGACCTGACCAAAGAAGACTATCTGGAGTTCTATCGCTATCTTTACCCCTTCCAAGATGAACCCTTGCTGTGGGTACACCTAAACACAGATTATCCTTTCTTGCTTGATGGCATTCTCTATTTCCCTAAACTCAAGCCAGATGTGGATGTGACTAAGGGGCAAATCAAGCTTTTCTGTAATCAAGTATTTGTCAGTGACAACTGTGAGGAAGTGATTCCTAACTTCCTAATGCCACTGCGAGGGGTGATTGATAGTCCTGATATTCCCCTGAATGTTTCCCGTTCTGCTCTTACCAAAGACCGGACAGTAGCTCGGATTGGTGACTTTATTGCTAAGAAAGTTGGCGATCGCTTAAAGCAACAGTACCAGGATGACCGAGATCAGTACATCCGTTCCTGGCAAGATGTAGGTACATTCGTTAAGTTTGGCTGCCTCAATAGCGAGAAGTTTAAGAAACAAGTAGAAGATATTGTGATCTTCCGCACCACCTATCAACCGGTGGAAAGTTCGGAAGCTCCAAGCACTGAGACCCCTACTGACACCCCTAAGGTAGAGGTGCAATCCCAAGAGGGGGATGCTTGGGAGGATGTCACCCCGGATGAGGGTACAGAACAGGCGAAGTCTTCCTCTTCTCAACCCTACACCACCCTTAAAGAGTATCTAGAGCGCAATAAAGAAACCCACGAAAATCGGGTATTCTATTGCACTGATGAGGCTAGCCAAGCCACTTATGTGGAACTGCACAAAAATCAAGGGTTAGAAGTCCTATTTATGGACTCCTTTATCGACAACCACTACATTAGCTTCTTGGAACGGGAATATACAGAGGCTAAGTTCTCTCGGGTGGATTCAGACTTGGATGATACCCTTGTTGATCAGGAGCAGGAAAAAGAGATTGTTGACCCGAAGACCAACAAAACCCGTTCTGACCTGATTAAGGAACTGTTTGAGCAAGCGATTAATAAGCCTAAGGTCAATGTCCGGACTCAAGCCCTGAAGTCTGATGACCCCCAAGGCACCCCACCGGCAATGGTATTGTTACCGGAAGCAATGCGCCGTCTACAGGAAATGACTGCCATGATGCAGCAGCAGTCGGTGCAGTTCCCAGAGGAACATATTTTGGTGGTCAATACTACCCACCCACTGATTCAGAATCTAGTCAACCTCAGTCAAAGCAGTATTATTCAGAGTAGCGGTCAGTCTCCCTCAGCGGAATTGGCTACCATGATTTGTCAGCACGTCTATGACCTGGCACTGATGGCTCAGAAAGGCTTTGATGCCGAAGGCATGAAGGCATTTGTGGAACGGTCCAATAAGGTTATGACCCGCTTGACGCAAGAGTAATCGGGAATCGGGAGTAGGGAGTAGGGAGTAGGGAGTAGGGAGTAGGGAGTAGGGAGTAGGAGATATATGTAGGGTGGGCAGTGCATCAGACAGATTCACCATGGTGGCCATAGACTTGGTAGGCACTGCCCACCATGGATTAATCACTCCCCCCATCTCCCCATCTCCCACACTCCCCCTACCTCCCCATCTCCCCATCTCCCCACTCCCCACTCCTCATCTCCCCACTCCGCGCAGCATCTGCGAGATATGATCAAGAACAGACGTAAATCAAGAGGTACCCTATGTCCCGTAGATGTCAGTTGACTGGTAAAAAGGCCAATAACGGCTATGCTGTTTCTCACTCCCACCGTCGGACTAAGCGCTTACAAAACGTTAACTTACAGGTTAAAAGAGTTTGGTGGGAAGAAGGGAAACGTTGGGTGAAGCTGCGGATTTCCACTAAGGCTATTAAGACCTTGCAGAAGAAGGGTCTACAAGCCATGGCTAAGGAAGCTGGAATTAATCTGAATCATTATTAAATGAGGGAATAGGGAGTAGGGAGCAGGGAGTAGGCAAGAGGCAAGAGGCAAGAGGCAAAACATCCTGTTTAGTTCTTTACCTGATGGGTATGAGAAACCCTATATAAGCTTCCGATAATTACCCTGTCTTGATGCAGTCGCTCATGGGGGAAACCCCCAAGACCGCGCTGCATCGCTTAATACAAATCTCCCCATCTCCCACACTCCCCATCTCCCCATCTCCCCATCTCCCAACCTCCCCATCTCCCCATCTTTTTTCTCTGGGGCTGATGGGTTTTTGGCTTAATTTGGGTAGATTAAATCTATGAGTTTTTGGTAAGCGGGAATAGTCTGTCTTTAGAGGAGGTAGGAAAATCCTAGCTTAGGTAAACTGGTTACAAATCTCGGTTGTGTTTTTGGGGAATCTCGATACTATAATTAAATATTTATTAGAAATCCGAACACTGAAAACTCCGCCACAAAGCGAGCGGAGATGAAAGTGGCTAGCGACTTTAGTCGCCATCAAAGAAATTCTTGAATGATTCCGCAATCATAGTCAAGAGTGTTGGACTATAGAGTATAGGGTACAGGCTGAAAAACCGTTCGCGTAGCGTGGCCTTTGGCCTTGGCGCAACCGGGGTAGAGACCCGCCACTGCTTGACCTTAAAGTAGTAATGCCCAGAGGGTAGGGAAAATCCTCTTTAAAAACCCAATCGTTAACTAACAATTAACGTGTGAACCCAGAAAAAATAACGCTTTGAGAAAGAAACGGTACGGTGGGGCACACCGAAACCAGGTGAAAAGGAAGGAAACGGACTTTTTAGACTTCCTGACAGGTAGCCAAACGCCTAGGGAGAATCGCCCTCTGGGTCTACTGTGAACTAAACTGAATTCTTGGTCTTGACGGGTTTTTGGTTTAGATATTGCCTAGTTTTTGGCGGCGTCAAAGATAAGGACACAGTGGTTTAAGGCGGCTCGTTGATCTAGGAATCCCCGCGTATCTAAGGCCGGGGAGTGTCAATATTCTCTCTTCGTAGGTAGATCTAACGCTATGGGGTTAACCATTGATTGTTACCCCTTTGCTTCCTTGAAGCATTTGAATATAGGACTACCAATGAAGGTGTTTGACACTGATACAAGCAGCAAAAGCTCTTGTAGTCAACTATTGCCTATTGCCTATTGCCTATTGCCTTTTGCCTTGAGCTATATCATCTAGGGTGCGTGAACTAGTTCGTATTCAGGAATCTACTCAGGAAATGTGACAGGAAAATCCCTATGTCAACCAGGAAGTCAACCAGGAAGAAGTTAGCGAATGCGATCGCAAAACTACTGAAACAGGTAGTCAAACTCTCTCAAGCCATCACCAAACCCTTGATGCGTTGGCTGTTGCGTAGCTTATTTATTTTACACCGTCGCTCCCGGGTGGCAACAGCAGGGTTTGTGTTGCCTACCGCGATTATGGTGACCTTGGTGGTAACCTTGCTGGTAACTGCCATTGTGTTGCGCTCCTTTGACCGGGTCAGAAATGCCAGTAACTATCGGGTCAATCAAGCGGTGTTCAATGCTGCCGCTCCAGCCATTGAGCGGGCTCAAGCCAAATTGGAAGCCTTGTTTGCTGACCCCACCCTGCCCCGCGCTACCCCATCCGAGGAAGCCTTGGAAAATGCCTTTAAGAATACCAGATACAACTTTGGTGATGAAACCCGTTTGACCCTCGAAGACCAAGAGACTCAAGACACCATAGACACTGCCTGGAGGTTTCCGGTTGATACGGATAATAATGGCAAATTCGATAGCTACACCCTCTACGGAATTTATTTCACAAGTCCAGATCCATTAGACCGAGACGAAAATGGCAAACTCAAACCCAGAACCCCTCTACAAGCGAGAACCCCACCCATGGGGGAGTCGAACGACAGCGGTCCATGTGCCCTAGCCGGTGATACTAGCGCTAGCTTAGTAGATAGTTCCGGGTGGTTTAAGTCTGGAGCGAAATTAAAGAAAAGTATATTTGTTTACACCGCAACCGTTCCGATTGTGAGTGGGGATACACAAATAGATGGTCAAACCTATGAGGCTTACAAGGGTGAGGCGGGATTCTCAGCTCTAGAGTATCAGCAAGACCGAGCTAGAATTCCCCTGGTCAACAATGCCATTGTCTACGAGGATGATTTACAAATTACTCCTGGAGCTGGCATCCAGATTAATGGGCGGATTTTTACCAACGGGAATTTTCTCACTGGTAATCGTGGTGGAACTAATCAGTATTTTCAAGTCAGTAGCCCGGAATCTTGCTACTACACCGAAGAAAACAGCAAGATCATTGTCGGAGGCAATATGGCCTTTGGTCGTGTGGATCAGAATGCCGATCAACAGGGAGGCACGATACATCTGTTCAATGGAAACGGAGCACCGGACACAGATTTTAACTTAGGCGAAGATGAAAATAAATCCGTTGTCGAAGAACCTAATCTGATTGGCGATAACAGCCAAGCCTACACGGCACGAATTAATGCTCTGGTAATTGCTCAGTTTGATAGAGGTAGGGATACTGACCCCGATGAAGTAAAGGGAAGGTACGAAGACTTTGAAGGAGAGGAGCGTGACAGACAACGGCTCAAAGCTCTAAGGATATACTTCAAAGACCGCACCCGTCGTGTTCCCTATGCAGAAGTTGAAGAGGGTGGAGACCCGGGAAATGCCAATCTCCAAGGTACTGGTAACGATCTTCGTCCCCAGGATGAATGGATATTCCCTTATAGACCAGGTACTACAAACAGTAACAATCAACTAACACTCAATATCGACGGAGGGGAGCTCAATCCTCTAGCAACGGAACCAAAGGTACAAGAGAGAGCAGGTCAGGAACTACAAATTGGCGATCGCGTTTTGATTGGTCATGGTTTACCGGCTCGATGGTGGGATGAGAGGACAGAGCAATTCCAAGGTGCCAGAGCTATACAAGACATTGGGGGTGGCGTTACGTGGAATGACAACGACGAGAATCGCTACCGCACTACCCAAATCACTCCCTTGTCTGACTTAGGGGATACTGACCGCAATGGTTTCTGGGAAGCAGCAGCGGCCAGGCAACCTCGTCAGCCCCTGGAAGGGTATGGGGGATTGCGGGTAGTTACCGGTGCTGGGATTTATGTGGATGATGATGAGTCTGATCTGTTGCCGAGAACCAAAGGAATTCCCGACTTCCGCCGCAATAATCCTACGAATCCTGAGTTGGAGTCTTATTTGCCCCCTCCTGGTTGGGATATTAGGTTTGTGGATCCCGGAAGTCAGGGTACTGATGACAGAATACAGGTAAATGACATAACAGCCCAATTGACAGGATTCCCCATAGTTGTCTGGCCAGATACCATGCCCATGCATGGTGGTGTAGATGATGATTTAACTGATAATAATGGTAATGGTCCTGCTGGTATTACTGATGCTAACCAGAAAAGTGACCTATTGATGAGGGCAAGCGCTGTTTATCACTACACCCAAAACCCAGGCACTGACACTGACCCAGAAAGCGAAAATGGTAATTTTAACCAAGAACCGATTGCCTGTGTGAGTAGCTACTATGACCCCACAGATGAGAACTCCGCTAAAAATAATGTGGAATCTAGGGATTCGAATTGGGACACACCAGACCGATTTGATCCTAACAACGGCAGGTCTAACAATGGCATTGTTTACGCCTTTCCTGGTAGAAATGCTGGCGACTCAAGACTGATACGACAATCCCAATTAGTATTTCCCAATGGGCGTCTTGTCAATGAACCCTTGAAAACAGCTAGACTCAAACCAGCTGGTGAGCGCACCCTCGCTGATAATTCAGCCATTGATACCGCCATTTGCGCCTTAGCAATTTTAGACGGTGCTACTCCTATGGGTAGTCCACCGATCCCCCATGGGGCAATCTACGAACAATCCTTTTTGAATGCCAGACAAGTCCAGGAAATTAATCAAGCTCCTAACCAGGCCAATAACTATGCTCTAAGAGAACATCAATATAACCTAGGAATAGAAGACCGTCAGCCTCTGGAAATCAGAGCTACGGTGTTGGATCTCGATCTGCTCAGAACCACAGATATTGGGACATCACCCAACGGTCCGAGCCCAGAATTTCTGTTACCCGATAGCGGGATTATCTACGCCACCCGTGATGATGCCTTACCAGACCTCAGTCAGAATGATCCTGACGCTACCGATGAAGAAAATCTCAGCTCCAGTAGCGTAGACTTTACCCTAGACCCCACCCGCCGTCCCAATGGAATTATGTTACGGAATGGGACAGTCCTAGCCCGTCAAGACGAAAGTAACTCATTTACATTGACCGAGGATACCCCAGGAGCAGAGAAAGGGTTAATTTTAGCCACCAATTTGCCAGTGTATATCAAAGCCGATCCCAACGAGATCAACGGGGATATAGCATCGGGCTTTAATTTACACCAAACCCCAGGGGGCGATTTGGTGGAAGAGTTTACACAGCAACTAGGAAATCAAAAATGGCAGGATACTCCAGGTGGCAATTTCTACGGTCGTGACAATCTAGATGAAAACTTTGCTTGTCGCACAGATGATGATCGATTGCCGAATTGTAATCCAGGGGATTTGTGGCGACCAGCAGTAGTGATTGCTGATAGCGTTACCCTACTGTCTAATAATTTTCAGTTTGGTTACCGCTCCGATGGGGACTATGACCTAAGGGGCATACCAATGGGTATTGACTTGAACCAGAATGGTGAATTAATAGAGCTTGTTAATGAGCCTCCTGGTGCTGATCTCAATGCCAATGGTGTCCAAGGTGAGATTCAACAAGTTTTAGAGTCTCAAATTGTCATAGGTTATGACATGAACGGGGATCAAGACTTAACAGACAACATTCCTCTAAATGAGGAAGAAATTCAGGTTGACCTGAATAATGATGGTCGAGTAACTAACATTGACGTTAACGTTCAAGAATCTGAGATACCTGTTGCTTTAGGACTAAAACTAAATGGCATATTTGACAATAATTTTGTCACCAGTGCCAACTGGTGGGATCCTTGGGAGGATGAGATTACTGAAATTCCAAACCCTCAACCTAGTATTAGACCAGATCCGAACGATACCAATCCGAACCCTAGAAGAATAAACAGTTCCTACCTAAGCAATTTTGTCACTCCGATTCAGCGACGGGTGCTATTTCCAGAGTATGTGATGGAAATCTGTCGGAAAGTGCCGGTTTCAGCTTGTAACCCTAATGACTGGGTGGTTGGCATTGATAATAATCGTAATCAGAGATTAGATCCAGGTGATATACAAGCACAGCTAACGGCTAGTGACCCTGGAATTTTCCAAAATCCTGGTGTTAATGTCAATCAACTTTTGTCCGGCACAACCGCAAGACCTGCCATAGATCCCGCCGATCGACGCTATCCCCGTCGCGTTGCTTTCCAACGGGATCCTGCTACCAACAACTTGGTTCTCAATGGCGGTCTTCCGATTCCTCTGGGAATCGACGGAGCTGATGGAACAGGAGATGATAATGGGACTGTCCAAGCTTACCAATACAATAATTTCAGCGGTACCAACAGACCTCGATTAGCACCCCATGCTCTGTGGTACAAAACAACTCAAGATCAAAGAAACCCTAGCAATCCTGCTCGAACTCGACGAAGCTTCGGTACCGACACACCACTGTTTTACCAAAGGCCATTAAACCCAACAACAGAGCAACCAATGTTGGTACCAGTCCTACAAGTTCACTCCCTGACCGCTGAACCTGGACCGAGAAATGTCGGACTGCCGATCATAGCCGGGGAATGTGTGGAAATTGAACAGGGCTGGACACAGCAAGCCAATCCCGATGGAGAAACCTTTAATGTAGTGATTGCTTCCGGGGATAGTCCCCCAAGGGCATGGATGAATGATAATGATGGTGAAAATGCTGAAAATAATGGTGGTGTAGCTAACTTCGTCCGTTACCTAGAAAACTGGCGGCAACCGGGAGGAACCTGTGCCAATACAAACGGTATTCCCGCTCGGATCAGCGGCTCCCTAATCCAGTTCAAGCGTTCCGCCTATGATACAGCCCCATTCTGGCATGGCCCCCGGAAGGCCCCGGATAAAATAGTTCCCAGTCGATTTGGATACCAGATAGATGATGATGATCGAGGGGCTGGAGCTTTCATGCCCTATGCCGCTGCTAGTGGCCGACTGCCCTATTACATGGCACCCCAACGTCTATATGGTTTCGATGTGGCTCTGCTGACTCAGTTACCTGACCTGTTCTCTGGCCTGTTTACCACTCCCTCAGCGGGAGACCCTGATGAGTTTTTCCGGGAAGTTGCCCGAGATGACCGATGGGTGAAAACATTACTGTGTGCTACAGAGGGCGAAAACGGACCTTTAGCGGTTAACGGGCGCTATTGTCCGTAAAAAAACGGTGCTTGATGGTTGAACTATGAATAATCAAACACTATTGTGATTAATCTGAGGGTGGTGGGCAGTGCCTACCACCCTGGTTTACAAGGAAATGAATTTAACTCCAGCACTGCCCACCCTACATATTTCTCCGGTTCCCCCCTTGTTAAGGGGGGTTAGGGGGGATCTGACAGGGTGCATCTCCTAAAAGCTGTTTGACCAAGTGGTGCGTTACGGGGCGGACGATACCAAGACTGGCTAGGGAGCAAAAAATAAAGGCAAGTCCGCCCCTAACACACCCTACGAAGTCTGACGTTGCTGAATTAAGGAATGAATGCGGGATCATCTAGTTTTATTAAAGCCCCCTAAATCCCCCAATTCTGGGGGACTTTGAAAGTCTTTTTCCCCCCAAATTTGGGGGGCTAGGGGGGCAAAACCATACCCATAATCAGCAACGCCCGAAGTCTTGCCTTTTGCCTTTTGCCTTTCTAAATCGACTCCCGACTCCCTTAATAATTAATAGTTAAACCATGATCAATCCCCAGAAGCAACAACCCCTTTCCCAATCATCAGATGCTGGTTTCACAATCATGGAATCCTTGATGGCAATGATGATTATTACAATTCTGATGGTTGGCATCTCACCGATGATTGTCTTAGGAGTGGCCAATCGAGTCCAGTCGCGACGAGTAGAACTAGCAGTGCAAGCGGCTAGAGCCTACATCGATGGTGTACGGAGTGGAGCGATCGATCATCCCGAACACAAATTAGAAATGGAACTTGATGGTGGAAACAACAGAAATGAATTTGCTCAGACTGACGCTCCCAGACCATCAAACTTGACTTGTGACAAAAATTCCTATTGCGAGAATGAGGATGAGAACAGTATTTACTGTATAGATCTCGATAACGGTGGCTGTAGCAGTGACAGTCCAAGAGACTTAATTATCCAGGGATTTCGCAGTATCACTTCATTAGGAGACCCAACTAATAATACTGATAAAAGTTACTTTTTGGGGGTGCGGGTTTACCGAGCCGATGCCTTTAAGGATCAAGGTGAGTTGAAGATTGGAGAAAAGGGGGATAAGGCGAAAGCCGGGGGACCTGGATTAAGCGATCGCAAAGCACCCCTAGTGGAAATGACTACAGAAATTACCACAGGCACACCAAGTTATAGCCGTTTTTGCGATCGCCTAGGTTGTAACTAATGTTTTAACTCATAGGGTAACTACTATTAGAAACTACTGCTATAAATCACAAGCAAAAACCCCAACCATGATTAACTCACTCAGAACCTTACTCGCCCATAAACTTAAAAATAATAAGCCTAAGCTCAACCATGGCGGTTTCACTTTAATTGAACTTCTGGTTGCCATGATCGTTGCGGTGCTAATCATCGCGCCACTATTGAGATTTATGATTACTGTCCTAGATACAGACCGTAAAGAGCAAGCCAAGGCTACTTCAGAACAAGAAATTCAAGCCGCTATGGACTACATAGCCAGAGACTTGGAGCAAGCGGTCTATATCTACGATGACTCGGAAATCCATGACCAAATCCCACCAGATGCTAATACAGTAGATGGTTGTAACTCAGATAACTGTACACCTGTGTTGGTATTCTGGAAGCGGAAGCATTTTGATAGAGAAGACGTAGTCGATGGCGAAACCATTGGCGACTTAACCGATGGAAATGATACCTTTGTTTATGCTCTGGTTGCCTATTACTTAATCACTGAAGAAAATCCGACTTGGTCAAATATTGCTAGAATTGGTCGGTTTGAAATTCGTGATGAAGTCATCGATGTAAATTCACGGGAAGTTGGTATACCTGCTAGCTCGGGCTTTAACTCGTTTGATCTCAGTAATACGACAGGAAGCAGCCTCAAGGAAAAATTGAATCAGTGGGAAAAAGGGGCTGGTAATTACGATACTCCAGTTCAAATTTTGGTAGATTACATTGACAACACAGCAGCTGCGGAAGTAACACCAGATTGCCCAAATAACTATTCCTCGGTTCCAAATGAACCAAACGGTGGGTTCTATGCCTGTGTGGATGCAGACAAAAAAATCGCCCAAGTATTTTTGAGAGGAAATGCTTTAGCTCGGCTGAAGACTAATCCAGAGGACTATGAATACCAACCAAACCGGTCTAGCTATTTCCCGACCGTAACCATGCAAATTGAAGGACGGGGTTTCTTGAATATTAACTAATATAGCAGTTTTTTTTAGGGAGTAGGGAGTAGGGAGTAGGGAGTAGGTAGTAGAAATTTACTCTAACCAATTCATAAGGGATAGTACAATTAAATTTACTTATTCATAAATATCATCAACAAACCCTATAGCATTATATGTTTACATACATAAAAATGGAAGATCATCAAAGCCTAAAACGAAAACAAAATAATGATGCTGGATTCACCTTTATGGAATTACTAATAGTAATTTTAATGGTAGGAATTTTATCATCTATTGCTGCTCCCAGCTGGTTGGCTTTTGTGAATCGACAACGAGTGAGTAAAGTCAATGAAAGAGTATTAAGTGTGATCCAAGAAGCCCAGCGACAAGCTAAAAATAAAAAACTCCACTACAGTGTTAGTTTTAGGATGAACGACGGAGTTCCAGAAGCGGCAGTTCATCAGGATGATACTACACCAGAGACCTTTCAATGGCAGAGTTTAGTTGGTGATTTAGGGGTCAAACCGGATCAAGTTTGGGTGGGGACAAACCTAATTGATGACAACACATCTGGTGGAACTTTATTGATTTTGGAAGATCAGCAAACAATTACCTTTGATGACCAGGGCGTTCTCAAAAATGCACAAATTGCCTCAGAGGAGTTTGGCTTAGCTATTGGAGTCGCTGTTCCCAATTCTAATAATAAAAATAACCCTATTGAATCAACCAAGCGATGTGTAAAAATAAAAACTATTTTGGGTGCCCTAGAAACTGATAGAAAAGGGGGATGTCCTCCGTCAACATAGTGCTGAGTGGGTTAGAAATGTAAAAAGTAAAACGTAAATCAGGGTGATAGTCCATGCAATTCAATAGCCAACAGGGCGATCAATCCCGAGCTGATGCGATTGCGCGTAGCGCAATCGCAGGATTCACTCTACTGGAAACTATTCTGATAGTGTTGGTCGTTGGACTATTGGCTGCGATCGCAACCCCCAGCTGGCTCACCTTTATCAATCATCTGCACCTCAACATCGCCCAAGACCAAATCTACCGAGCTATGCGCATTGCCCAAAGCAACGCCAAACGAGATAAAGATATTTGGCAAACGAGCTTTCGAGAAAAAGATGGCATTGTCCAGTGGTCAATTCACCGAGCTATGGGAAAAACATGCATTTTAGATCAAGTCCATTGGCATAGCCTTAGCCCATCCATCGCCATCTACAAAGACAAAAATAAGAAAGGTAAATCCGAGACTACCCTAGCCAAACCAAAGGGAGACTGTTCAAATACTGGAGTATGGCGAGTCCAGTTTAACTACAGAGGAAACACCAACGGACAACTGGGACAAATCACCCTAATCACCAAGAATAATAGCACCACTCAACGTTGCGTCTATGTATCAACCTTGCTCGGAGCCCTGCGCAAGGGTAGATATCATCCTAAACCGAATAATAGTAAGAAGTATTGTTATTGAGGGCTCTACTACTGTAACTCTGACTTAGTCTTCTGATCATCTAACTTTAAAATCAACACTCCTAGGGGTGGCAAACACAAATCTAGGGAATAGGGATGATTGTGGAAGTACCATTCATCTGTCCACTTACCCCCAAGATTCCCCATATTACTACCACCGTATTGGCGAGCATCACTATTGAGCAATTCCTTGTAGAATCCCATCTCGGGGACTCCTACCCGATAATGACTATGGGGCTGAGGGGTAAAATTGCACACTGTAACAATAAACTCTTCAGAATCGTGAGCATAGCGAATGAATGACACCACACTATGGCGATTGTCACTACAATCAATCCATTCAAACCCGTCCTGGTCAAAATCCTGAGTATAAAGGGCCGGTTCCCTGCGATACAGATGATTCAGGTCAGTAATAAACTGCTTCAAATTTTTATGGGGTTGATATTGCAACAAATCCCATTCCAAATCTCCCCAGACATTCCACTCACTCCACTGACCGAACTCCATACTCATAAATAGAGTTTTCTTACCTGGGTGAGCAAACATATAAGCATACAAACAGCGGAGATTAGCAAACTTAAGCCACTCATCTCCAGGAATTTTCCCAAGCATATTACTCTTGCCATGAACCACCTCATCGTGAGAGAGGGCAAGCATATAATTCTCAGCATGGTTGTACCACATGCTGAAGGTAACATTATTCTGGTGGAACTTGCGAAACCAGGGATCCATGCTGAAGTAATCTACCGTATCATGCATCCAGCCCATATTCCACTTCAGATTAAATCCCAAACCTCCTAAATAATTTGGCCAAGACACCATCGGCCAATCTGTTGACTCTTCCGCAATGGAGAGAACACTGGGATAATAACCAAAAATAACCTGATGAGTTTGCCTAAGGAAATCCACCGCTTCCAGATTTTCCCGACCCCCATACTGGTTTGGTATCCATTCTCCATCTTGACGTAAATAGTCCAGATAGAGCATAGATGCTACGGCATCCACCCGCATGCCATCAATGTGGTACTTATCAAACCAGAACAAAGCGTTAGCTACCAGAAAATTCCGCACTTCGTTACGGCCATAGTTAAAGACTAAGGTTCCCCACTCCTGATGTTCACCTTTACGGGGATCCGCGTATTCATAGAGATGAGTACCATCAAAGAAAGCCAAACCATGACCATCTTTGGGAAAATGACCGGGTACCCAATCCAAAATGACCCCAATCCCATTTTGGTGGCACTGGTCGATAAAATACATCAAGTCTTGTGGGCTACCATAGCGCGAGGTACAGGCATAGTAACCGGTAACCTGATAGCCCCAAGACCCATCAAAGGGATGCTCCGCCAGGGGCAAGATTTCGATATGGGTGAAGCCCAATTCTTTGATATAAGGAATTAATTTTTGGGCTAGTTCTCGGTAAGTCAGGAAACGGGCTCCTGGTTTGAGGTCTGAAACGGTTACCACGGTTAGGGCTTCACCATTTGCTCCCTGAGGAAGTTCAGCTGAAGAACCATGAAGCCAAGAGCCCAGATGTAGCTCATAGACAGAAATCGGTTGCCTCAAGGGGTCAGTGTGACGCCGATGCTCCATCCAGTGGTGGTCATGCCACTGATAGTGATCCAAGTCGGTAACAATCGAAGCAGTTTTCGGTCTGACCTCTTGTTGAAAACCATAGGGGTCAGATTTTTCGTAGATATGACCTTCAGAATTTTTAATCTCGTACTTGTAGGATTCTCCAACTCCCAGTTCAGGAATAAAGAGTTCCCAGATACCGGTGACTCCTTTGCGCATCTGATGTTGACGGCCATCCCAATGATTAAAATCGCCGATGACTGAAACATTACGAGCATTAGGTGCCCAAACGGCAAAATAGACTCCCTCAACCTGATCAATTTCTGTAGGATGAGCCCCCAGTTTCTCGTAGATGCGGTGATGATTCCCTTCCGAAAATAGGTGCAAATCAAAATCGGTTAGTTTGGCAGAACGGAAGCCATAGGGGTCATAGCTAACCCATTCCCATCCGCCTTTTTTAATCCGCAGTTGGTAATTAGCCAGCCGAGGTATCTCAATCTCCACCTCAAAGAAGTGAGGATGGTGTACCGATTCCATGGGGTAAGACTTCCTTTCCGTGGGCAGAACTACCCATGCTGCCTCTGCATTTGGTAGATAAGCCCGCACCACCCAACTCACGTTACCATCCTGCTCAAATTTATGGGAACCAAGCACTTCAAAGGGGTTATGATGTTGGTTTCCTACGATCTGGTCAATTTGTTCGGGAGTAATTCTTGAAGACATTAAGGCTAAACAAGTCTGGGAGTATCACCGTTAGAACGGAAGGATTGTCCGAAACAAATCGCTCAGTTGCAACAGAAAAATCAATTCTCGAATCTGGGGGTCAAGGCCAGGGGGGATTGAGCGTTGTGCTATGGCATCTTGCAGTTGGGCGTATTCAGCGGGACTCATTGGCTTGCCATCAAGAGGCGATCGCGCTTCAATAATAATCTCGGTTCTCAACACTTCTTCCGGTAGATCCTCCGGAGGTGGTAAACACCAAGCTGGTCTAGCTATAAGTATAGCGATAGTTAATTCTAGGCCAATTCCTAACAATTTCAACGATTTAGCCATCACCAACAAGATTGATTACTTCAATTGAGTCGTTAATAAAATCCTATCTCAAGCTATTCAGCACTGCCTGTGGCGTCTGGATTAATCAGTGTGGCTGTGTGATTGATTTACAGGAATAATTTCTATTGATGGGATTGGTTTTTTGCTCTAACCTTAGGGTGATGGCTAGGGTTATGGGTGCGCTCAGGAGTTTTTTTCTGATTTTTACTACTAGTTTCTAGGCTATCACAAATACCCGTCTGTCGGTAACTAACGATTCATCCTGAATCTGACCTGATGCTAAGATAGGTGCGTTCTAGCATGATCTTTGTAGCTAGTAATAACTGCTACCAAGTTAATCTTGGTCAGTAGCGCTTTTTGATTTAGCTGACCAGCCTAAGACCTCTGAAGTCTCAGCCACCAGATTATTTTCCTGCCCTGATTAAAAGTTACCGGTTTCCCATAGGTGTTTCCAACAACTAAGGAGTTTTTTATGAATGCTGTTCCTCGCTCTGCTCGTACTCAAAGAAATCGGTCTCAGCAATCATTGGCTATTTCAAAAAACCAACGTTCTAGGATAGCACGACCACCAACACATACTATGATGTCACCGAAAACCCCTAAGCCAAAGGTTGAAAATGTGAGCGTTTTGCAGCAGCAAACACCAATTTTGTTGAAAGCCTTACTATTTTTAAAAATTGGCTCAGATATAGTAACATTTACACTAATTGCTACTGCTGTCACGGTTTATTCCTGGACAGTTTACAGCCAGCAACAATGGAGCCAAGAGTATCGTAAGCTAGAGGAGCTGCAAAGAGATGAGCGCAATATGACAGCAACAACGGAAGTGATCAAAGATCAACTCGCTCAACAGGCCGAAAATCCAGCAACAGGGCTGGTTACTCCCAATCCAAGTAATACAATTTTTCTCAAAAAAGCTCCTGAACGTCCTCAGCCTCAGCCATTTACCGCTTTCACCAAACCTCCTGAGCCAAAACCCAAGAAAATCACACCCCTGGGTTACTAGTTTGTTGCCTAGGTATAGGACGAATGGGGGTAGGGAAAAATATGTTTAGGTATATTCAGTTAAGTATATCTTTATAAGTATATTTGTTAAAGATGATAGTCAGGTAAAACCTTATGAAGCCCGGTAAGTCACTGGGAAACAACCGTTTGAGACTGCTAATGATATGGGTAATAATGATGGCAGGCGGCAGTGGGCTGTTGCTAAATTTACACCGTTTGCAAGTTTCAGAAGGATCGTCCCTAGAGGAAAAAGCACGGCGGCAGCAAATGGTCTATATGCGGCCGTTTGTACCTCGCCGTCCTATTGTTGACCGCAAGGGGAATGTTTTAGCCATCGACCGACCTGTCTATACCTTATATGCTCACCCGAAGTTGTTCAAAAAATCCTTACAGGAAATTGCTGCTTTGCTGGCTCCGATGATCAAAAAAACACCAACAGATTTGGAGGAGCAGTTCGGTAAACGTAAGAGTGGTATTCGCTTGGGCAATACGATCCCAGAAGCGATCGCAGACCAAATTGCTCGGTTGAACTTAGATGGTTTAGAGTTGATTCGACAATACTCCCGCTTTTATCCCCAAAATGAATTGGCATCAGATGTGGTGGGTTATGTAAACATTTTCGATCATCTGGGTCAAGCGGGTCTAGAATACACCCAAGAAAAGTTCCTAGAACGGGAGATAAAAAACATCCGACTGAGCCGTGCTGGCAATGGAGCCTTGATGCCAGGTCATGTGCCAGAAGGATTTATGCATCTTGATGACCTGCGGCTACAAATAACTATCGATAGTCGCCTGCAACGAGCAGCTCGCTCTGCCCTCAAGGAAACTATCAAGAAGTTTAATGCAGAGCGTGGCAGTATCATAGTGATGAATGTACACAATGGTTCCTTGTTAGCCCTAGTTTGTGAGCCAACCTACAACCCCAATCAGTACTCTAAATTCGATGTGAGTTTGTTTAAAAATTGGGCGCTGTCAGACTTGTATGAACCTGGTTCAACATTCAAACCCCTAAACGTTGCGATCGCATTAGAAACTGGTGTCATTACAGCCCAAACCTTGTTCAACGACACTGGTAAGATTCAAATTGGCGAATGGCCGATTCTCAACCATGACTATAAATCAGTAGGCGCTCGCGGGATGATCAATCCCACCAAGATTCTTCAACATTCCAGCAATGTGGGCATGGTGAGGATGATGAAAAAGATGAAACCTGAGGTTTACTATGACTGGTTAGAGAAGCTAGGTTTAAAGCAAAAAGTAGGAATTGAGTTACCAGCTGAGACGGCTGGACAGCTCAAAAGTAAGTACAAATTTAAAGTTTCCCCAATTGAACCAGCTACGGCTTCCTTTGGTCAAGGCTTTTCCTTAACCCCAATTCAGCTAACTCAGATGGTAGGTGCCCTTGCCAATGGCGGTAAGCTAGTGACTCCCCATGTGGTTCGCGGACTGTTTGACACCAAAGGGAATCCCCACTGGCAACCACGCCGTCCTGCACCGAGACGAGTATTTTCCCCCAACACTACTCGGACAGTGGTGGAAATGATGGAAACTGTAGTAACTGATGGTTCTGGAAAGGCATCCCGTATTCCTGGTTATCGGATTGGTGGTAAGACTGGTACGGCTCAGAAAGCTAGTCCTAATGGGGGCTATTATAGCGACGCCAAGATCACCAGCTTTGTGGGAATTTTGCCAGTAGAATCTCCCCGCTATGTCATCTTAGCAGTAGTGGATGAACCCCAAGGCAATGCCTTTGGTTCTACCGTAGCTGCACCATTAGTCAAATCAGTTATAGAAGCACTGATTGCCATTGAGCAGATTCCACCATCATCTCAAAACTTCCGCTAGTAAGGAAACTTTGTTTTGAAATGAGTACAATTCAAGCTCTGGTTTGACTTGTCTGCACCTGTGCTAATAACTGATCAATGTTACTGGCTGCTGGTTTACAACTAAGTCCCTGACAAACTAAACCAATAACAGAATCTGGCAGATGGGTATCTAATTGATAAACACTGACGGGGAAATACCCACAGATCACGGAAGTAAGTTGCTCAGCACCAGCGCGAATCAAAGTGCAATTGCGGTACCAATCTAAAGCAGTAAATATACTGGGACAGGATTGAGGGGATGTGTTGAGCACGCTACTAAATGCTTTCAAGGCTTGCTCTGCTCGGTCAAGGTATCGGAGATCTTCAGTGAGTAAAGCCAGACGTACTAGGTTAGCGATCGCTACGCCATTGGCAGATGGTGTGGCATTATCCGTATAACTACGCTCGTTTACTAACAGTTGATCACTAGGGTTACTGGCAGCATTATAGTAACCACCATTATCCACACTCCACAGCAATTCATCAAACTCCTGCTGAACCTTAACCGCTTTCTCTAACCAACTAGCCGGTGACAGGTTGGTCGGTTGCAGATTTGAACCTTGGCCAAAAGGCAATGGTTGTTCTACTGACAAACTTGCTTGATGTAAATCCAGCAGAGCTTTGATAAACAAGGCATAATCCTCAGACTGAGCCAGCACTGCCGGTTGACCATCATAGTTTAGTCGGTGGAATCGTCCTGCTACCCATTGATTGTTGAGGATGAATTGAGCAGCAACAGTTGCTAGTTGCCAATAGTCCGGTTCAAGAAACACACTATAGCCTCGCGCTAGACCAGAAATCATTAAGCTATTCCAGGCAACAATCATTTTGGTGTCCGTTACTGGTGGAATTCTACCGAGCCAGTTCCGGGTTTTTGCCTCTTGATTGGTCTTCGCTGGTGGAAAGGTTTCCAGGAGATCCGGTTTGGCACCATAACGTGCTTCAAACAGTTTAGCCAAAGTAGCTTCAGTGTTCTGGCTAAACTGATCTGAGTAACGGCGCTGCAACACATTCTTGCCTTCAAAGTTGCCCTCTTTGGTCAGAATAAATTCTTCCTGAATTGCTGTAAACTCCGATGGGCTTAGCAGTTGTTCTAGTTCTGAATAACTCCAGACATAAAACTCACCTTCTTCAGGTTCACTGTCTGCTGGGGTCGCGAAATTATCTGCATCTTGAGCAGCATAAAAGAAACCATTTGGAGCGGTCATTTCCCGCTTGAGCCATTGAACTGTTCCTGCGATCGCTCGTTTAAAAGCGGCTTCCTGAATCCCTGCACTCCACAAATCTACCAAGTACTCCACAATCTGCCCATTGTCATAGAGCATTTTTTCAAAGTGGGGTACTGTCCAAGTGGGGTCAACCGTGTAGCGATGAAACCCCCCAGCGACATGATCGTAAATACCCCCTTTAGCTAAGTCTAGTCCCCGCTTTGCACAAGCCTGCTCTGGATTATACTCCGATGCCCAATCGAAGCGAGTAACCCGTAGTGCCATACTGGCATAGGGAATCATGGGGAAACGTGGACCTGGATTGAGATCATTAACGACACCCACACTAACTTGACCACCGATAAATAGCAAATCATCACCAAGCTGCTCTGATTCCGGTAGTACTGCTGCCTGTTGAAGGTATCCCAGAATGTCTTCTTTGAAACTGTCAAGCTTGCCTTTTTCTAAATCATAGAAGCGACGAATTGATTGGAGCAACTGCAAAAACCCCGGTCGTCCGTAGCGTGGTTCCACAGGGAAATAGGTACCTCCATAAAAGGGTACCAAGTCATCCGGTGTCAGGAAAATATTAAGGGGCCATCCTCCTTGACCTGTCATCATCTGCAATGCTAGCATGTAGATGCTGTCAATATCCGGTCTTTCTTCCCTGTCTAACTTAATCGGAAGAAAATTAGCATTCATATACTTGGCAACTGCCTGATGGGAAAACGCTTCGCCCTCCATGACCGTACACCAGTGGCAGCTAGAGTAACCGATAGACAAGAAAATTGGCATATCTTGTTTTCTTGCCGTTAATAGGGCTTCTTCACACCAAGGCCACCAATCGATCGGATTTTCAGCATGCTTACGTAGATAAAGGCTTTGGGATTGGGCAAGGCGGTTAGTCATGACAGCTTCAGTAGTCGCTTCACCTTAAGTCTACCTTGATGAGTACTGAATCATTGATGTATTAGTCGTTAGTTATTTGTCGTTATTCCTTCTTTGTTATTAGGGTAGTTAAAAATCACCAATGACCAATGACCAATCATTATGAAACTTTGGTTTCCTCAAGAGTATTGCCAAAGTAATAATGATAGTAATCATAGCTACCGGTAGTGTAACCTTTTAAACCATTAGCAACTATACCCAAAACTCTGGTATGAGCAATTCTCAATTCACAGAGAGCTTCTTTAAACAAAATTTGGTTAGCTTTACCTAAACCTACCACCATCAATATCCCATTGGTATTAGGCTCCAGAAGTCTTGCATCCGCCAGACCAAGTAGAGGAGGGGTATCAAAAATTACTAGCTCAAACCGCTCTTTGAGATATTGAACTAAATTGTGCATCTTTTGGGAATTGAGAAGCCGGGTGGGGTCGGGAGAAATTTGACCAGCAGTTAGGACACAGAGATTTTCCTCTAGAGGCGATCGCTGAATGACATCATCAACCTTGATTTCGCTAGAAATAACATCGCTCAGTCCCCACAAATTAGGTAAATCCATCTTCTGATGTATCTGAGGAAAGCGCAGATTAGCATCCACCAGTAAAACCTTTTGCCCCATTGCTGCTGCTGCCTGGGCTAATAATATAGCTGTAGTTGATTTACCATCTGTTGGTTCAGCAGAACTCACCACTATAGAACTAATGGGTTTCTCAGAATACAGACATTGGAGATTAAATTGGAGAGAGCGAAACGCCTCTAAAACAGGATAAATCTGGTAACTACCAGATCTCCCCACACCGATTTGTGGCGCTGAGGCTTCCGGCTCGGGTATTATGCCCACACCAGTAACGGTAGTGCATTTCTGGAGTTCTTTGTTAAAGGGGATTGTGCCTAATATTGGTAAGCGAGTATAGTCTTTGATATCATCGGTGCTGTTAAGCAACCGATTTAACTTTTCTGCTAAAAACCCAGCCGTAGCACCTGCAACTATCCCTGCTGCTGCACTTAGGAGCAAAGTATCAGGCAAATTGGGGGATATTGGTTTTTGAGGTTGTTGCGGCTCAACTATTGTCTGCCAAGGGATACTGGTTTTACCTGATTCAAGTTCCAAAGTTTCCCGAACTGACTCAAAGCGGTTTAGGCTTTCTTTTGCTACCTCAATCTTTTGCTTGAGTTCTGTATATCGATCAGCAATCACAGCTAGCTGTTTGAGTTGTTCACTCATCAGAGTTTCCCCTTTAGTGATTGCGACCTGGCGCATCTCTAAAACATTAATTTGGTTCGCCGTCTCTACTAGCTGCTGAATCAAATTCAGGCGAAGTTTACTGGAGGAACCCGATTGAGGATTGCCACTCAAGTCCTGAATACGGGCATTCATCACCCTTTCTGTTTCCTGACTTAACAGGGGGAGTAAATTTTGCTGTTGTTGCCTTAATCCCTCAAAGGTAGATTGGTTTTCTTTGAACTGTGCCAAATCCAACACCATCTGACTTTCTACTTTAGAAAGTTTGCTGAGCAATTGTTGATAACGGGGTGTTTCTATAAGGTTAGCCACTGCTTCCGCTTGCTGTGAGGATAGCCCCAACTGACCTTTGAGTTTGCCATACAGTATAATGGTGTCTCGGAGCTGAGTTTGGGTAGCTTGTCTGTGTTGGACAATAGCATTGACCCGATTCGTCAACAGTTGACCCTGAAGTTGTGGATTAATCAGGTTGTACTTCTGCTGGAGTTGCTGGAGTTGTAGCTGGAGCTGATTAATTTGCCCTTGTATTTTAGGCTGCTGTTTCGAGACAAATTGAATTCCTTGTCTGATGCTAGCCTGTTGTTGTTGCTTAGAATACTCGATATAGCCTAGAGCAACCTTTTCCAAAACAAATTGAATTCTTTCGGGATCTGAATCTTGGTAAGCAATTTCTAAAAGTTTGGTTTCTCGCAGTCGGGATAGAATGATTCCTTCCCGGAGAGTATGATAACTTATTTCGGGATATTGGGTTTGAATTTGCTCCACAATCTCAGACATAACCTGAGGAGAGCTTAAGATCTGAATTTGAGTGTCATAGTCGAAACTTGTAGTTGGAGCAGCAATGCTATTTACCCCAGGTTTTCCCTGCAACTTAAACGGGTCTTCACCAGAGCTGGGTTCGAGTAACAGCTGGAATTTGCCTTCATAGATCGGAACTGCACTTAAGGTTTTGGCAATAATTCCGGATGTCACAGTAAGGGCCACCCCTGCCATCAAGACAGCTCGACGACGAGCAGCAGCTAATATACGACGCAGATCGAGAATGCTTGCTTCCAACTCATGGACTCCCCCTGTTAGTTGTGGAGAAGATCGATACTGCTGTTGACCACTAGGGTTAAATAGGGACGGCTTATAAGCTCCTTGGGAACCCATAATTCAAGTTCTTCTTGCTACTTGGGGATTGGGAATTGGAGATTGGATAACTGGTAGGATGCATAAACCCTAGTTACATGCTAGTTACAGCAAAATCGGGAATGATCAGGGCGGCTTTGTGATCAGTATGGATTAGCCCGAAGGGCTACGCTACGCGAACAGCAATAACCTTTAATTTTCCTTGCTTAAAGGTGAAAACAAGAACGTTCATATAAAATCATTCCGGACTCACGACGCAATCGCTTGCCAACTCACGAGGATATCCAACTTACCAAACTTTCCCAATTTACAGATACAAGAGTTATGCCACCCATCAGGATGAATAGGATTAAGGAAAAAGGCAAAAGGAATACTAGCTTCCTAACTTTGTCCTTT
>NZ_JAAHHS010000579.1 GCF_010692395.1 Moorena sp. SIO3H5 | reverse complement strand
CAAGAAGGCAGTGTTACTTTGCGGGTGGTTCGTAACAAGGAAAAATTCAAAATTAGCGGGTATGATCAGTTGAATGTTGACAGGTTGAATCTTGACAGGTATGATCAGTTGAATGTTGGCAGGTTGAATGTTGACAGATATGATCAGTTGAAGGTTGACAGGTTGAATGTTGTTCGCGTTTGGCCTTCGGCCAAAGGCGAACAACCTGCTAACCTTAAACCTGCTAACCTACCCTACGGGAACGCCAAAGGCGAACAACCTGCAACCCTTACCGGACAGACAATCACCTTTGAAATAGAAGATACCGGTCCTGGTGTTGACCCAGCTGAGATTGACAGCTTGTTTGAAGCATTTGTCCAAACTGAAATCGGTCGGAAATCTGAGCAAGGAACTGGTTTGGGTTTGTCCATTAGCCGACAATTCGTGAAGTTGATGGGAGGGGACATTACCCTTAGTAGTCCTCTAGGTGGAGGAACAATAGTTAGATTTGATATCCAGATTAGTCTGGCTGGAGCAGGTGCAGACATTCAGACACAACACCCAACCCGATCGGTGATTGGGTTAGCACCTGACCAACCTAAGTATCGGATCCTGGTAGTTGAAGATAAATGGGAGAGTCGAAAACTACTGGTCAAGCTGCTAGAGCCACTGGGATTCGAGGTTCGCGAAGCCGAGAATGGGAAAGAAGGGGTAGCGCTATGGTCAAGTTGGGAACCCCATCTGATCTGGATGGATATGCAGATGCCAGTAATGGATGGCTATGAGGCTACTAAACAGATCAAAGCCCATTTGAAGGGTCAAGCGACGGTTATTATTGCTCTGACTGCTAGTGCATTTATTGAAGAACGAGCAGTTATCTTGTCTGCTGGTTGTGACGATTTTGTGCGTAAACCTTTCCAGGAGGAAGAGATTTTTGAAACAATGGCTCACTATCTCGGAGTACGTTATGTCTATGAAGAGGAAACTTCAGCCACCTTACCTCAGAGGTCAGCAACTGAAGCGCTGACCCGGGAAGCTCTAGCTGTGATGCCTGCTGAGTGGGTTGCACAGCTCTACCAGGCAGCTAACGAAGTTAATAATCAGCAGATTTTCCAGCTAATCGAGCAAATTCCTTCCGAACATGATCCGGTTGCGATCGCACTGACGGATTTGGTGCGAAATTTTCGTTGCGACAAAATCATTGATTTAACTGAACCAGCTACATCATGACTATTACTCACACTAAGACACCATTAGATATCACTGAAATTAAGACCCCTAAAGGGAACATTTTAGTTGTTGATGATATAGCCGAGAATCTGCACCTTTTGTCTAACACCCTGACCGAGCAGGGATATGACGTTCGAGGCGTGATTAACGGTTCCATGGCTCTTAGAGTAGCCCACTCAGTATTGCCAGATCTAATTTTACTGGATATCAAAATGCCAGATATGAGTGGCTATGAAGTCTGTCAAAAGCTGAAAGCTTCCGAGTCAACCCGCCATATTCCAGTAATTTTCTTGAGCGCTCTCAATGAAGTGATTGACAAGGTAAAAGCCTTTGAAGTCGGTGGTGTAGACTACATCAGCAAACCCTTCCAGGTTCAAGAGGTTTTAGCTCGTGTAGAAAATCAACTAACCATTCAGAGGTTGCAAAAGCAACTCTGGGCAAAAAATTTAGCCCTCGAAACCACTAATCAGGAGTTAGAACGCTCTAACCGCGAACTAGAACAATTTGCCCATGTTCTTTGCCATGACCTGAACCAACCCCTGCAAAGCATTATCTTGCATACTGATATGCTCGACATTAATTACCAGGATAGGCTTGACATCAAGGGTGACGGATACATTAGGAAGATTCGAGATTCCAGCCTTCGGATGAAAACGTTTATGCAGGATTTACTCGTTTATGCGAAGGTTGGAGCCGACTCCCAAGAAATCACATCAACTGATTGCAATATTGTGTTGGAGCAAGTTTTAGATAACTTAAAGGCTGCCATATCTGAGAAAAATGCGCTGATTACCAATGATTCTCTACCTACTGTGAATGTTAGTCAAACACAGCTAATCCAGCTATTTCAAAATCTAATCAGCAATGCCATTAAATTCCAAGCACCAGGGACATCCCCCCAAGTCAAGGTTTCAGTAAAGCCCTTAGACAGCAGTAGGGACACCGACCATAGGATCTTGCCAGAGGTAGGAAGAGTTTCTAGTATCAATGCCACTGGATTTCAGGAGAATGGGCGGAATAGTTTAGAGCATGGTGGTAACTACTGGCTGTTTGGGGTACATGACAATGGCATTGGTATGGAACCCGATCAGCGATCGCATATCTTTGAAATATTTCAGCGTCTGCACAGCAATAAAGACTATCCTGGCACTGGTATTGGTCTAGCCACCTGCAAGAAGATTGTGGAACATCATGGGGGACAGATTGGGGTAGAGTCTGAGCCTGGAGTGGGAAGTACGTTTTACTTTACGCTTCCTGCACAAGACTGAACACTAAGCACTGAACACTAAGCTTTGCAATCATCTTATTATTCCAAGGCGATTAACAAAGGGATTAACATAGCAAGAACACAACTTGGTATAAGCAACGTCCGGAAATTATCGGTATTTAATCGAATATGATACTATAGGAAAAACTTTTTCCTGATCGGTGTAATAGCTTGTAGGGAAAGGTATAGCCTTGAAATTTTAAAGCACTCTAATCCCTTTTATATGCTTTTATATGAAAGAGATTAGAGTGCTGATTATGGCGTCATGGCTAATCTTAATTGGACGACCATCACCCATTACCAAAAACGAGTAAAAATTTTTAGTGGCAGACACCCTAGAGAATTGGGCTCAGTTTTATCCCATAGTATTCATACATGATATTCATAGCTTTGGAGTTTGCCAACCGGAGCAGTTAAACCTCAAACACCTTAGATAAAAACTAATGGACTCAGGTATTACAATTTTCAGTTTTGCATTGTTTCTAGTAATTTTTTTGTGGATTGGGGCTCTAGCTGCTAAATCTTCCGATAATACAGAATCAGACTACTTACTTGGCTCACGCTCTTTTGGAAAAGTCTTTGTGGGTCTAAGTGCTGGAGCAACGGGAAACAGTGGATGGATTATGATCGGAACCGTTGGAATGGCTTACTCCATGGGAGTTTCTGCTATGCTGATGGTAATTGCCTGGTTCTTAGGTGATTTAACCTTTTGGACTTTTTTTCCTGATAAAATAAACCAGATCTCCAGAGAGAAAAACTCCCAAACTATTCCGGAATTCCTAGGCTCTACAGTCAAAAAGCCTCAAGGTAGACGAATAATCACCTTAATCGTTGCTGTGATCACTGTTGTATTTATCGGAGCCTATACTGCCGCACAATTTGCTGGAGCTGCCAAGACCCTTGATGTATTTTTTGGAGTTGACCCTACCATTGGAGCTTTGATCGCAGCAGGTTCGATTTTAGTTTACTGCGTAACCGGAGGACTCAGAGCCTCAATCTGGACTGATGTGGTGCAGTCTTTTGTGGTGATGTTTGTTTGCTTTGGCATGCTGGCAGTAGCCATTATCAACGGGGGTGGGGTGTCAAAAATTATCTCAGAACTCAATCAGATTGATCCTCAATTGATGAATCTCACCGCAGGATTTAGCTGGTTAACCTTACTCGCCTACCTAGTAGGATTCTTCGTTTTTGGCTTCGGATTCAGTATCTCTCAGCCGCAAATACTGGTGAGATTGCTAGA
>NZ_JAAHHS010000578.1 GCF_010692395.1 Moorena sp. SIO3H5 | reverse complement strand
CGGTGGACAAGTAAGAGCATGTTATAAGGGAGGATGGGGTTTTTCGAGTTTTAACCAGCTTAGCGCTATTAAAGAACGAGTCGAAGATGCGATCGCAGCAGCTCGGATTGTGGGTAATGAAGAAACCACCCTTGCTCCCATTGAACCAAGACAGGATGTTTGTCAGTTACCCCTGACTGCTACAGACCCTAGACAAATTCCCTTGGCTCAGAAGAAAGCATTATGCGATCGCTACAATCAAATTCTCAGAAGTTATGACAATAGCATTGCTACTACTTCTGTCCGGTATGGGGATGTTAACCAGCGCATCATCATTGCTACTTCCGAAGGTACCTTGATAGAGCAGTCTTGGGCAGATCTGGAAATGCGTTTTGCTGCTACTGCTCGTAATGGCGATACTGTCCATACTGGTAGAGAAACCATTGGCTCTCGCCAAGGCTATGAGGACCTGACCAATCTTGATCAACAAGTCCATGGAGCAGCTCAACGTGCTATAGATGCTCTGTCATTACCACCAGTTACGGGTGGTAACTATACAGTAGTCATTGACCCCATCCTGACTGGTTTGTTTGTCCACGAAGCCTTTGGACACCTATCTGAAGCGGATATGGCTTATGAAAATCCTGACTTACTAGAAGTGATGAGTATAGGGCGTCGTTTTGGCCCAAAAGAATTACAAATCTTTGATGGAGCTGCTCCCCAAGGACACCGGGGTAGCTATTTCTACGATGATGAAGGCACTCCAGCCACTACCACTCAGTTGATTAAAGATGGTGTATTCGTTGGACGTCTTCACTCCCGTGAAACTGCTGGTAAGTTAGGGGAAACTCCTACTGGTAATGCTCGTTGTCTTAATTACCACTATCCTCCAATTGTTCGGATGACTAATACTTGGATAGGACCCGGAGCTACTCCAGTAGCAGAGTTGTTCGATGATATCACAACAGGAGTCTATGCTCGAAATTGGCTAGGAGGTATGACTAATGGTGAAATGTTTACCTTTAGTGCTGGAGAAGCTTGGATGATTCGCAATGGTCAAATTGCTGAGCCTGTGCGAGATGTTACCCTTTCTGGTAATGTGTTCAAGACCTTAGCTGATATTGAAGCTATTGGTGATGATTTCTATTGGGATGAATCCGGTGGCTGTGGTAAAGGTGGACAAAGTGGCTTAGCTGTAGGTTGTGCAGGACCAAGTTTAAGGATTCGGAATGTGGTAGTTGGTGGAGAATCTGACAGTTGAAGGGTTTCTATCAGAATGAAGAATTAAGAATGAAGAATTAAGAATTAAGAATGAAGAATAGCCTAATTTTCCCTGTAGATTAAGCTTTCTGAGTTTTTTAAGTGGAGTTTTAGCATAAAAGCGACTGAAGACCCAAAATTCTAAATTCTAAATTCTAAATTCTAATGTTGTCTGTGATCCAAAGTTCCCTAAAACTGTGGCAAAAGCAATGAGTATGCAGCGCTTGGTGATATCACCTACACAGTGTCAAGACCAAGGGATTGTTTTAACTGATGCCCAACAGCATTATCTAATTAGAGTGTTGCGGCTGAGAAAAGGCGATCGCTTTATTGCTATGGATGGAGAGGGTGGCTGGTACGTTAGCGAGCTAGAAGGTGATTTGACTCAAGCTAAAATTGTTGCATCTGAGCACATTCAAACGGAATTGCCTAAACAGGTAACCTTGATGGCGGCTATGCCTAAAGGGAGTGGATTTGAGCAAATTTGTCTGATGGCAACGGAGTTGGGAGTTACTCGGATTGTGCCGTTGAAAAGCGATCGCACTCTACTCAATCCTAGCCCTCAAAAGCTCCAGAGGTGGCGACGGATTACCCAAGAAGCAGCTGAGCAATCAGAACGGGAAGTTGTACCGAAAATTCTTGACCCTGTTGACTTTTCCGATAGTCTTCAGTTACCGGAAACCCTAGAAGCCTATCGCTATATTTGTGTAGCTCGGGGAAAGGCTCCCCATCTACTCAATTGCTTATTAGATTTACGATTAGGATTGGATACTGGCCAAACAGACCCTGCTCAACATCCTGGCATTGTCATTGCTACCGGAGCTGAGGGTGGTTGGACAACTCAAGAGCTAGAACAAGCTACTGCTGCTGGATTTATCGCTGTTTCTCTAGGAAGTCGTATTCTCCGAGCTATCACTGCTCCTATTGTTAGCTTGTCTATAGTAGCAGCAGTGTCGGAATCATCACTTAGGACAAAAGCCGATAATTTTCCTTTAACTGATGACAACATGATCGACAACTGACCCAATACACTGGGTGTGTCCATGGTTCAATTCGATTACTATAGCGCTAGTTTAAGGGTGAAATTCAATCTAATCAACCCATGCAACCCTTAACTCCTCTAAAAGAGTAGCGCTAATAAAATTGTTGATCACCGAATTGTCTAAAACTATAACGCTATAGTAAACTAACTACGCTAAAAATAGCGCTAGATAATTTCCGCTCCAAATAAATATAGCGCTATAAAAAATTAAATCCAATTACTTTATACACCCCTTAAATCCTAAATAAGGTTCGCGCTATAGTAAAACTTCCATGAATCCCAAAATTAAATTAGCGCTATAGTATAGCTGTCAACCCTAATCATCCCATATAGTCTTTACCACCCCTAAAAGAGTAGCGCTAATTTAATTACCTATACGAATTTGTAAATTTTTGTAAAAATTTTGCACAGACAGAAATAATGTGCTATACTAAGTATAGCGCTAATTAAAGGAGCAAAAAAAATGACAGTGGTCGGAACTACCCAAGCAGCTTTTCTTCTAGGAATTTGTGTCCAACGAGTTCGTCAACTTCTCAAAAACGGCAGAATTAAGGGCGCTCAAAAAGTTGGCAGATTTTGGCAAATTCCTCTATTTAATGGCTTGCCCAAGGTCAGTCCCGGTCGCCGTGGACCAAAGGGAACCTGGAGAAGAGGTTTCCAAAAGGTGGCCACTTATGTTCATGTCAACCAGAACATCATCAAGCAAAATAAAAAGAACAACACCTACGAGCCTGTCCTAACCGTCAAACAAGGTAATCGAAACACCTACGGTCATTATGTGGAAATCAAAGGACCGTCTCGGTTGGTTTATCAGCCCAATTGTCCCAAGAATTGTGGAGCTACAGTGTGGCTGGAAGTTGATCCTTCTGTGGAAATTTTGACTAAACGTTTTGGCTAGTTGGAAATTTCAGCAATTTTCGTTGGTGATGGAATTGGCCTACGGCCACGCTAAGCGATTGGCCTTTGGCCACGCTACGCGAACGCGTTAAACCTTTTTGATCGCGCTATCATCGACATTGTTGTTGTTCACTATAGAGTTAACTAAATAAATTTCCGTCCAATTCGTTGGCTATCCGAAATTTCAACAATTTTGGATAATGATGAAATTGGCTGACAGCTAAGCTAAACGATGAAGGGAATCTTCCGCGCTTGTGTGATTGGCCTACGGCCACGCTACGCGAACGCGTTAAACCTTTTTGATCATGCTATCATTGACATTTTTGTTTATCACTATAGAGTTAACTAAATAAATTTCCGTCCAATTCGTTGGCTATTGTGAATTTCAGCAATTTTTGATTACTCTCAGATTGGGTAACACTATCATTGAAATTAATTAGTAAAAGCGGTTGATCACTATAGCAGCAGTATTGAATTTTTCCCCTCAATCCTTTGATTGTTGTAAATTTCGGCAATTTTCGAGAGTCAGCGATACATACAAGGCTTTTTAATCACC
>NZ_JAAHHS010000577.1 GCF_010692395.1 Moorena sp. SIO3H5 | reverse complement strand
TCAGCAGCTTTTGGTTGGTTTGAGGTGCTTAGTCACTTAGCTACAGTTAACAACATACTGATAGTATCGTGTTGTACCTTAAATCGTCAACTCAGTTATTACTCTGTTATATCAACATATCTCAGCTTATCTGAAATAGCTACGAAAAAAAACTATATATAGTTAGTTAAAAATAGATAATTTAGAAGTGGGCATTGGGCATGGGCTCACTATACCTATAGTAATAAGAGTAATAAGATCACAGATTCATAAAATATCACAGATCAGGATGCCCCAAACTCAGAAGAGATTTCAAGCCAACTAAACGGGCAAGAAGTTTCCCCCTCTGTTGAATCTCTAATGCCAGGCTTCAACCTGATTTTGAAAATCAATCATGGGGTACGAGACTCTGGTCATATACCTCAAACTAGTTATGGTCTATGACTAGAGGCACTGGACTAAACTCTCCCTCTAAATAGAGGATAACAGAAGTGATTCGCAAAATTTGTGGGAAGCGTGAGACTAAGGATTGGGGCACTAATACTACCTACCAATAATAATTGCCTTTATTTTGCCAATAAAATATTAACAATCCCTAGCATTGTCAGTTTTTTTTATGCTGGAAAACAATTTTTTTATTGAAAAATAACAATCTTCTTGCAGAGAAATTTAGAGACCTATTAGTTGACTGTTGTTGTTGGCAGATAACAGAGTTTTGCTTGTATTATTTATAGTAGACCTCTTGCAAAAGTCTTTCGTGGTAATATAAAGTACTTGGGCTCTTCCGTACTTGTTATGCTAAATAAACACTTTCGCAAAGGGAGCAGGGAGCAGGGAGCAGGGAGCAGGGAGCAGGGAGCAGGGTAAAGAGGCAGTATTCAGAAAATTTTATTAGTTAAATTCCCTTATAACCCTTATTCAGCAAGCTTTATGAGTTTTTTTAACTGGAAATTTAGCATAGTAGGTACTGAAGAACCAGTATTTGGCAATTTTTTATCTAGCGTACGCTTAAGACTAACAAACTTGCTTTGTAATCTCTTTTTCTATAAGCGTAGTATAAAATTTAGCTCAGGGGGTGACAAGCTAATTAAAAATCTTACAGGGGTTAGGTTTTAGGGGTTAGGTTTTAGGTAAAATTGCCTTTGCGGGATGGATTTATTAAAACTATACTTGACGAAGTATGCTTGAAAATTGCTTCAATTGCTGGGAAATACAAATGACTCCGATGCGCTCATTTTATCCAACACCTAAAACCTAAAACCTAAAACCCAATACCTATCTAGGTTTGAGCTTTGTTGTCACCCCGTGAGAAAATTTAGCTAATTTTTACAAAAAATTTAATCATAACTCAAAATATTTTTGCAAGAGGTCTATTCTACATATTCGACAGTTCGCAATAGATCTAGTAGAGGTTATTTCCATGGAATTATCTAATCAGCATCGGCGGTTTCTCCTGATCGATCAGGGCGCGGTTTCAACATTGATTAATCTCGTGATTAATGTTGTGCTCACTTGGTTAGTGAACCGTTCGTCCTCTGTCATTCCTCTTTGGGGACTGAAGGGCATTTTTACAGACCTACTGGCTAGTGGGTTTATGTTACCCTTGGTCAGCTGCTTCATCATCAGCCCGATTATTGCGCGCAAAGTGCGGTCTGGCAAACTACCTCCGCTTCTTCCAGAACAGTGTCCTTACTTCAGTTGGTTTCGCCGCCCTCCTTGGATGCGCGGTGTACTTCTCGGAACAGGCGGGGTTATCTTTGGGGCAGTACCGATAGTTTGGGCTCTCAGCCTAGGTCAAGCTCAACCATTTACCGTCAACTCGTATATTGTGTTTAAATCAGTTTGGACGTCTCTGCTGACGCTGCTGGTTATGCCTATCATTTCCTGGTGGGCTTTGGCAAATGCTTCTTTGCGCACCCACGTTTGAACAAAATTGACACTCCCCGATTTAAATACACGGAGAGTGTTTCCTAACTAAAAATGTTGTCCAACGTAAATTGAACGAACTTCACCATTGCGTCGAATAACTGCTTCCTGATTATCTACAGAGACTAGAGTCCAACCGCTATTAGCAATTGCTTCCCCCAGCTTAACCCGTTGGGTAACACCATCAATTTTAAACAAAGCAGCAGATTGTTCTCCTAGTTCTAGTAATCCTACCAAGGTATGTTTGATAGCAGGTGATGTTCGTGGGGGAGGTGGGGGGGTAGGGAGTCGGTCAAGAGTAGCGGTGGGCAGGGGGTCTGGGATTGGTGGTGGCGGTAATTCTACAATAGTTGGTGGTGGTGGTTCTAGAACAGCATTTGACGGAGGTTTCGGGATTGGTGATGGGGATGGTTTAGGTTCAGGGGTGGTAGCAGGGGATGGTGTGACTGGCGCTGAGGATGCTATGGCAGGATCAGGGGTTGGAACCTTTTCAATTGGTATGTAATAAACTCGTTCTAAGACACGTTCTTTGATAGCAGTTGGTGGTGCAGTTGCTGCTGAGTTAGGAGCTACCGGAGGATTGGCAGGCGTGGGGTCTGGTAATGATGCGATCACAGGTTTTTTGATCGCTTGTGCTTTGCGGTCAATTACTTCTAGCGATCGCAACATATAGTTAATAAACTGGGCATCAGGTTCTGAGACTTTGCCTTGTTGTACTGATACCAAAGCTACCAAGTTGTTCAACCATGACCAAGTTAGCTTTCCCTGGCTAGTCAGCCACATCATTGTGATTGCTGATAGGGAAAGTAAGGCTAAAGCCCATAGAAGCTTGTCTAAAAACTGACCAGAGTTATCCGCGACAGCACTAGAGTTAGTATCTGCCGTTGTCGTTTGTAACTCACTTGATGTGGTTTCCGCTAACTCCTGTGTTGCGGGGAGTGGGGATTCCAGAAAGGGGATGATTGCCCCTGCTATGGGAATTTTCGGGATTGCTATCGGTTCTAAAGAGACATAGTCTGGCTCAGCGGGTTCTGTCGGCAACTCGCAGCCGTTCTCGATCATTTGGTACAGATCCCCAAATAAATCATCCATTAACCTATCGGCTTCAGCATCTACCGACCATGGCTGAATGGGAAGGGGAGGGTTCAACCGCTCTGTTGATTTTTCTTTGGTAATCACATCCTGAGACATCGATGGTATGCTCTTGTAACTATCACTATGAATATATCTAAGAGAAGATTATCTAGGGTTTTATAACAGATGCCCCTGAGATTATGGAGTCACAACAGCACTGAACTTTCGTTCCCGCACCTCTAGATATACCAGCAACGCATTGATATCTGCTGGATTAACCCCGCCAACTCTCGATGCCTGACCAATAGTCATAGGTTTGACTTGGCTAAGCTTTTCACGAGACTCCTTGGATAGAGTTTCTATAGCAGCATAATCCAAATCTGGTGGTAACTGCCGATTAGCTTGCCGAGAAACTTGCTCAATTTGCTTTTGCTGACGCTTAAGATAACCATCATATTTTATATCAATTTCTGCTCCTTCCCGTTCCGACTTATTCAGGTTAGGGTCACCCAGTCCATATTGGTCTAGATTGACATAGTGGAAACCAGGACGACGTAGTAACTCAGCTAAGGTAATCGAGTTTTTGATCTTTTGCTGGGTATCGGATGCGATCGCAATTCCGATTGGATCATGTTCCTTAATCCGCACTGACTGGAGTCGGGTTTTTTCTGTAGTAATGTTGGCCTGTTTTTGTTGATACAGCTCCCACCTACGGTCATCAATCAAACCCAGTTTCCGTCCTAAAGGAGTCATACGGCGGA
>NZ_JAAHHS010000576.1 GCF_010692395.1 Moorena sp. SIO3H5 | reverse complement strand
GCCGTCAGCCGTCAGCCGTCAGCTTGTTTTATTCAAAAGCTGAACGCGCACGCGTGTGCGTAGCACATAAGCTGAATGCTGAATGCTGAATGCTGAATGCTGATAACTGATAGCTGACTATGTTACTACCACTAATGGAAGCTAATGAAGTTCTAATCAGATATAAGAATGGAGAAAGGGATTTCCGCAGGGTAAATCTCAGAGGTCAGTCATTCCAGGGGCAAGACCTTTCAGGAGCAGATTTTAGTGAAGCTGATATTAGGGGAGCCAACTTTAAGAATGCTAATCTAACCGGAACTAATTTCTGTCAGGCCAAGGCTGGATTACAAAAACTGTGGGTAACTGTTCTTATGTTAGTTTCCTGGATAGTGTCAGGACTATCAGGAATTCTCTCCTTCCTTGGTGGGGCAGTAGTAGCGTTTATCTTTGACAACTTAGATAACCAAGTCTCCAGCTGGATAGCTTTGGTTTGTGTAATTATAGTATATAGTGTTATCCTGCGTAAAGGTATGGGAGCAGGAGCCGTCCTCGGTATCGTCTGTGTTATCGGTGCCGTCAGCACCGTTGCCATCGACAGGGGCAGCTTCAGCAGCTTCGCCTGCCCGATTGTAATCGCCAGCATCTACGCCGTTGCCATCACCAGCGCCAGCGCCAGGACCAGCGCCAGGGTCGTTAGCCTCTTCATCACCAGCGCCAGCGCCAGCGCCATCGCCTTCCGATTAAGCGGAGCTGTAGACATAGCCGTAGCCATAGCTGTAGCCTTAGTCTTAGTATTACTTGGTGCTTACCAGGGCTGGCGTGCTCTAAAAGGGGACCCCCGAGATGCCTGGATTCGCACTACTGCGATCGCATTTGCCGCTACAGGGGGTACAAGTTTTTACAATGCTGACCTAACCGATGCTGACTTTACCGGAGCTACCCTCAAAAGTACAGATTTAAGAAAGGCTAATCTTACTGGTGCTAGTTTGGATAATACTAGTAAAATTGACTTGGCTAGACGAGATTAAACGTAAGCTATCAGCTAATGCGCTACGCGCACGCTACGCGAACAGCCGTCAGCCGTCAGTGCTTAGCTCAAAACAAGGGTAAATATTCAGTTGGGAGTGGGGAGCACTCTCCACACTTACTAAACTCCCTTATCTTTTCCTGTGATATAAATATAGCGCTATATTTTGTGGACTTTTTTAAGTCTTTTCCCTCAGGATTTTAAGTGTTTTATCTGAGAAATTGTTATATACTCAGAGCTCTGGTTTGTGATACGATTCTAATTAATTAAATTGAATCAGTTTCTAATTGAAACTTCCCTCCTTTGATTTTCCTTGGCGAGTCTGATCGCAAAGGGAAGGTAAATGCATATAAATTAATTCAGCAAAAATACTCTAAGAATCAATACTTAAGGTAAGCGGTCAGCCGTCAGCTGACGTAACAGAGATTAAACCAATGCTTACCTGTTTTATTCAAAAACTGATAACTGATAACTGATCGCTGATCGCTGATCGCTGATCGCTGATCGCTGATCGCTGACTATATGACTATCACTAATGAAAGCTAAAGAAGTTCTCAAAAGATATGCAGAAGGACAAAGGGATTTCCGCAGGGTAAATCTCAGAGGTCAGTCATTCCAGGGGCAAAACCTTTCAGGGGCAGATTTTAGTGAAGCTGATATTAGAGGCGCGAACTTTAAGAATGCTATTCTAATCGCAACTCAGTTCTGTAAGGCTAAGGCTGGATTACAAAAACGGTGGTTAACTATTGTTCTGTTGGTTTCATGGATAACTTCGGAATTATCGGGAATGGCCTCCTTACTTGCTGGGGCGTCAGTAGGGTCAATCTCTGACGTTAACAGCGTAGATAACCAAGTCTCCGGGTTGGTAGCTTTTAGCTTCCTAGTAATAGTATATATTTTTATCCTGTTTCAAGGGAGCAGATCAGGAGTGAGTATTGCCATTGCTGGGTGCAGCGTTGTAGTTATTGTTGTCGTTACTTCAAACGCCATTGGTATTGCCGGCGCAATCGTCAGCGGCACCGCCAGCACCTTTGTGAGCGCAACTGCCACCGCTATCGCCATCGCCAATACCTTCGTCAGTACCAGCGGAATCGTCAGCGCCATTGCCAGCATTATCACTATCGTTATAGCTATAGCCACCGCCTTCGCCTTCGCCTTCGCCTTCGCCTTCCGCTTCACGGGACTCGTAGCCATAGCCGTAAGCATAGCTGTAGCCGTAGCCTTAGTATTACTTGGTGCTTATCTAGGCTGGCGTGCTCTAAAAGAAAACCCTCGAGATGCCTGGATTCGCACTATTGCTATTGCTTTTGCTGCTACAGGAGGTACCAGTTTTTACAAAGCTGACCTAACTGATGCTGATTTTACGGGAGCGACCCTCAAAAGTACAGATCTAAGAGAAGCTACGCTTACTCGTACCTGTTGGCAAAATACTATTAACCTTGACCGAGCTAGACCAGGTGAAACTATCTTAGCTAATACAGCTGTCAGAGAATTATTGAGAACTGGTAATGGTTATCATAATAATTATAGTAATACCAATCTTAGAGGGGCAAATTTAAAAGGAGCTAATTTAAATAAGGCTAATCTAAATAAGGCTGATATTAGCGAAGCCACGTTAGAGAAGGCTAATTTAAAAGATGCTAATTTAACTGAAGCTCAAGCAATTGGTACTGATTTTACTCATGCTTATTTAACCGGAGCTTGTTTAGAAGCGTGGAATATTGACTCAACAACTACCTTAACTAACGTTGATTGTCAGTATGTCTTTTTACTAGAAAATGCCAATCCTCAAGGATATCGAGAGCGTCGTCCTCATGATCCTGACCGGGTTTTCCAACCAGGGGATTTTGAAAACCTCTATAATAAGATTATCAATACCGTCCAGATTCTGCTGCGTAATGGTGTTAATCCAGAAGCATTTCGTCAAGCCTTTCAAAAAATAATGGCGGAAAATGCTGAAATTACTAGTGATTCGATTCAAGCCATTGAGAAGAAAGGTAATGATGTTTTACTTACCTTGGAAGTGCCAGAAGCCACAGATAAAGGCAAAGTTGAAAAACAATTTTTACAAGTTTATGAAGCTAGGTTGGAAGCCGATAAAAAAATTGCGTTTCTAGAGGGTAAACAAGAGGGTAACACTCGCGAAATTAATGATCTCAAGGAGATTATATACGGTTTGAGCAATCAGTCATGGAATCCAGTAATCAGTCTTACAAATACAGCTAAAGCCGAGAGTGATATGTCAAATAATTCACGTAATTATACCATAAAACAAGAGAATAATAATAATCCTAATGTTGCTATTGTCAACGACGAGGGTAAACAAGAATTGAACATTACTAATAATTTGACATCAGAGCCAACCCAAAACCTAGCCGAAGCAGCAGAAGAAATCCAGCAACTCCTCAACCAACTATCCCAGAGTAATCCCACTACAACCAACAAAGAGAAGATGATAGTTGTAGGTGAAGTTATTGACCAAATTGACAACAACCCAACCCTAAAAAATAAGGTTATCAATGCCCTGAAAGTAGGAGGAGTAGAAGCCTTCAAGGAAGCCATAGATCATCCTCTCGTTAATATTTTGATGGCAACAGTCGAGGGATGGACAGAAGTTTAGTAAGCTATCAGCTATCAGCTATCAGCTATCAGCTATCAGCTATCAGCTATCAGCTATCAGCTATCAGCTATCAGTTT
>NZ_JAAHHS010000575.1 GCF_010692395.1 Moorena sp. SIO3H5 | reverse complement strand
AAACACCACACGGAAGAACGCGGGAGCGTGGTAGCCCCGTGATTTTAATCCGAGGTGGAAACGCGACACGGCAGGTGAGGGATTGCTCACCTGCCGTGGTATAATGAACAAGTGAGTAAGGATAAACGCCTACGTGATGAAGCGATTCTAGTACCGGAGAAATACCGACCCTCAATGATTGCATTGCGTTAATCCTCTTGTGAACGGGTAAATAATTGCAGATCGCAGAGCGTATCGTACTGACAATTGTGGTAGTACCCGGAAAGCCTAATTTTCTCTTAAAAAAGTAGCGGGAACTGTCAAAATTAAATTGGCAGAACTCAGTAGGGGCGCTTTGACTACGCCTGTAAGAGTTATTTTATGGACTCTTAACGAATCCCCGTATTTTTAAACCGGGGAGAGTCAATACTTCATTATCGTTGATGCCACTGTTTAGTTACTTTAACTGAAATCGGTGCTGGGGCAGAGAAATAATACCGCTATGAAATAATTAGATGAGCTAATCATTGGGATAATTTTTGAATACTGATGAAAGACAAGCTCAAACCAGACTGGGCGGGAGATGACTTACTCTCCCGGTTCGTTAATCTGTTGATCGACACCAAGCCGATCTACAAGGTGATGCAACACCAGGCCAGACAGGTGCTAATTAAAACCGCAGAAAAAAATGGGATTGAGTGGCGGAAAAACTACCAGGAGTTAGAAAAATCAGGAGCGAAGACCTTACTATCCGAGATTACTAACCCTAGCCTGGTCTACCCAGACTACTACAAAGTCCCTTTCCATGCTTATGACCAGGGAAACCTATGCTGGGAAGCTGCCTTTGAAGCTGCCAGTGCTACCCACGCTATGGGGTTGAGGGTTTGGCGCGATGAAAAACTCACTTGGCTTTCGGCACAAGAGAGATTACGAAATAGTTTTCATCAAGTACTAGGAGAGTATAATCCTGAGATAGTCACAGATATCCTAGATATTGGCTGCTCCGTTGGAATATCTACCATTACGCTACACCGCTACTACTCCAGCATTAAAAAGGGCAAAATCCGCACCGTTGGGTTAGACTTATCCCCTTATATGCTGGCTGTGGCCAAGACCATGGATCAGAAAGCAGAAATATCCGAATGGATCCATGGCAAAGCAGAGGACACCGGTTTACCGGACAATTCCTTTGATGTGGTCACCTTACAGTTTGTAATCCACGAACTACCGCGCCAAGCAACAGAAGGAATTTTTTCCGAAGCCCTACGGATTCTACGACCTGGTGGCTGCCTTGGTGTTGTAGATAATAATCCTGCCTCCCCAGTAATCCAGAATCTGCCTCCTGCACTGTTTGTGTTGATGAAAAGTACAGAACCTTGGAGTGATGACTATTACAGCTTTGATGTAGAAGGGGCGATGATTAAGGTTGGTTTTGACTATCAGACTACGGTAGCCAGCGATCCTCGTCACCGCACTATTATTGCTACAAAACCTGCTTGAGGTGAGTGTGTTTTGTAGCAATTCCTTTTGATGCAGTGGCTAATAGTGATAATTACGAGTCAATCCCAAACTAGTCCATTTGGGATTGACTCGCTGTTTGCAGCTTCCTGTGCCGTTCAAAGGTGCTGTAAAAACAACCCAGTTAGGTTATATAAGTAAGGATATGAAAAAATCAGTAGAATTTTAATAAATTTATCATGAAGACTAGCCAAATTTTTTGAAAGCTTTTTTAACCTAAATGTGAATATTTGGTGAATTGTGAAAAAAAAGTAAAAATCTTGTGAATTAAGTCCAGGTGGTTTTCGAGTATCCTAGTCTTGCCCAACCTGAGTTCCACATCACCAACTTTATCCAGGAGTCAGGAGCTTCGATTCAGGAGTCATTAGCTATAATAACGGAATTTTTTAGTTAATTTGGAATTAATCAGAGTTTAATGGGCAATTAAGCTATGTATTCTCCCAATAACTTCTGAATTATTCTCCTGAATTCTGAATTATGTCTCCTATCTTCTCAAAACACCAGCCAATTTTTTACAGAAAACTGAGGTTGATCAAGACCTATTGCCCAAGACAAGAATGTTCATACTGGGATTTTGGCATCAACAGGTTTGGGGTAGACTCAAATCTAATCTCTTTCTCCTTTCCCCTTTCCGCTGACAAATCCGGCGAAGTCTAATCAGCGCCCAAAGCCGGTTAGACCAAAGCACGGGCAGAATTTAGGGCAGCACTATGGTATTGATTGGACTAATAGCAGTCAAACCCAATTGGACTAATAGCCATGGGAGGAGGATATCCTGATCTGGTCAGCCTTGGCCTTTATCACCTTTCTCGTCAGAGAGATAACATAAAAGAAGTTCTTGCAAGCAGCACCTACACTAGAAGGTGCGACCCAAGGGCGATTTACTCGTCCTAGGAGGCGCGCACCTATGGAAATTTATAGCCACCATCTACGAGGTCTTCTGGTTATGATCACAGATCTGTCCCCATTGGGATCAGGACTGAAACAAGTTGTTAGGACTAATCAGGGGGTGTCGATAGAACGGATTACTGGCTATCAGCAGGTGCGACCCATGGCTAATTTAATTCTTCATGGGTCAAGCGCACCTATAGAAAGTATGGGGTTGGTGAGACTCGATGGCAATCAGGCGAAGCCAAGCTGTCAGTTGTATGGTCTCTATTTTCGTCTTGCAGTTGCCAGGGAACCTATTAGACCTATTTCCTATATTTCTTTAGATGTCTTTTGTTAAGAACATAAACAATCAGTTCTAATTATGTCAGAAATTCTAACACTAATCAAAAAACCAGAGATTCCCAGAAAATTAGTAAAACCATCTCAACCAATTGAACTAATTCAGCCATCAGAACCAAAGTTTATGGCTGTTGGGGTTATTACTGGTGAGGTGGATTTGTCTGAGAAAATTCCTACCATTACCATCCAGGGTAAGGCTTACCCACTCTTTTTTCTGCTTAAGCACAACCGGAAAAGGTATGTGCTGGATATTCTCAAGGGGCACATCGAGGCCGGAAACCGAGAGCATCGCCTCGTGGTATATCCTAAGCCGATCCACTTCCCAGATCGGAACAAATTCCAGGATATCCGGTTTGAGGTGATTGGGATTTTACAGGAAGACAGACCCCATGCTTGGGCTGAAGCGATTGGCAATGGGTATTTCATCTTGGCTGGATTGTGGCAGTTCATCCCTGTTTGTAAAGTTCCGTGTGTGTCAGTGTTTAGGAACCACAGTGAACAATTAGTGAACTATCTCAAAAACCACCAGGCTACAGAAAGAACTCGCGTACTCAAAGCTGGTCACTGTCCATTATTCTGGCGGGACTCCTCGGTCAAACCATTCCGATTCAATCCCAAGCTCAAGGAGCAGGGCAAGCCAAAATTCATCCAGGTCAAAGCCCGATTCCTTCCCCACAAAAATGCTTTCGCGTTTGTAGAAGAATTGGCACCCCCAATGGATCAGGCTCCACGGTTCTGCAAAGTTCGGAAAGAAGATAAGCAGGAAGCCTTGGCGGAAGCTAAGAGAAGAGCTGCTGAAATGGCTGAAAAAAGAGCTGCTGAAACGGCTGAAAATCCTGAAAAAACAGCTGCTGAAATTCCTGAAAAAAGACCTGCTGAAATTCCTGAAAAAAGACCTGCTGAAATTCCTGAAAGTGCTGAAAGTTGAGTACTTCTATTCACAATACCAACTCTGGTCAGTACCAACCCAACTCCCAGTCGAGCCGTTGAGACTTTACTGCTGAGGTGTTTGGTGCTGGCAAGGCTGGTAGGGTA
>NZ_JAAHHS010000574.1 GCF_010692395.1 Moorena sp. SIO3H5 | reverse complement strand
TGGCAAGAGGCAAGAGGCAAGAGGCAAGAGGCAAGAGGCAAGAGGCAAGAGGCAAGAGGCAAGAGGCAAGAGGCAAGAGGCAAGAGGCAAGAGGCAAGAGGCAAGAGGCAAAAAATAATGTGTACCTCATAGATATGATAAACGCTATAGTTCTAAATTCTATAGAAAAGATAAAGCTTTGCTTATTATCCCTTCCACAACCAGATAATAACGACATAAATAGGCAACGTCTATTTATGTCGTTGGAAATATAGCCCTGGGCGATCGCGCACACAACTATATCGCTATAGCTTTGTGGGTGGGCAAAAATGTATAGCGCTATGGGCAATAGTTTTTGTTGCTTGTATCCCTGACAACTGACGCCTGAATGCTTACCTACGGTCAACAACTCTGGGCATCTGGAGAACCCTGATTACCCAGTTGAGCAAGACTTTTTAGTACTTCTCTGATTGTTAAATCTAAATGGTAGTATAATCCCCATAGCAATTTTCCAAAATAAGGTAACAGATAAGGAAATTCAACTATGACCATAACCAAAGCAATGCCATCGCAACGACATGCAGAATTTGACCAGGTGTTCCAGTTGTTTGATGCCAATGGTGATGGATTCATTAGTCGTCAGGAGATCATCGATGCTCTAGAGGTTTTGGGACAAGGCATTTCCCTTCAAGACCGAAGCAATCTTTTCAATCTGCTCAACAAAGATGATGTTGTGACACGAGATGCCTTTATGGAGTGGATGGTAAACCGCCAAGACCTCGATATTAGGGCTGATCTGCGACAGGTGTTTGAACTGATTGATGTTGATGGTAGTGGCAAATTATCCATTGAGGAGTTCACCCAGATTATCCGTTGCTTCAACACTACCGTAACTGATTCAGAAATTGCTGCTTTGGTCAGACAAGCTGATTTAAATGGAGATGGTGAAATTGATTTTGAAGAGTTTATTGCCACCCAGACTTATCAATCGGCTCTGAAGATTTCGATCGCAGGGTTACGCAGTTTTAAAAAGATTTTACTTCAGTACCAGAAAGTCGCAAAGTTTTCCTCCATTGCCCTGATTGAAGTTGATTCGGAATTAGGAGCAGGAACGCGCGGTCAATCTATGGGAACTGCTGCTTTGAGAGAAGCTGCTATCCAAAAACAGGCAGCACGGATGCATGCCGAGAATGGTGTTTTGAGTCTGGATAGTTTACAAGTACAAACGGAAAATTGGGCAGATGCTCTGGGACACAAACATCAGTACGCCAAGTATATTGAAAAGCTATATCAGGTGCTGAGCCGAACTACCGATGTAGTCGCCGAAACCCTACAGGAGGGGCTGTTTCCATTGGTACTCGGTGGGGATCATTCAACGGCAGCAGGGACAATCGCCGGAATCAAAAAAGCCTTTCCGAATCGTCGCCTGGGAGTGGTTTGGATTGATGCCCATGCCGATATTCACTCTCCCTATACAACTCCATCGGGAAATATGCATGGAATGCCTCTGGCGATGGCGACTGCTACTGATAATCTGGCTAAGCAAATCAATGATCTTGACTCAGAAACCTTAGAACTATGGAACCTTTGCCAAAGATTGGGGCTGGCAGATGGCGCAAATTTAAGCATTGAGGATTTGGTTTATGTTGCGGTACGAGATACGGAAGAGGCAGAAGACCACTTGATTGAAACACACCAAATCCTAAACATGACTACTGAGCACGTTCGTACCTTGGGTGCGGATGTTGTTGCCCAACGGTGTTTAGAGAAGCTAGAGGGGGTGGATCTGATTTACGTTACCTTCGATGTGGACAGTATGGACTCGACAATTTGTATGGGAACGGGAACCCCGGCTCCAAATGGGATTTTTGTCAAGGAAGCCTGTCTGCTCAACGAAACCTTGGTTAAAGATCCACGAGTTTGTTGTTGGGAAATCTGTGAAATTAATCCTCTGCTCGATACCCTCAACACCATGGTGGAAAACTCCCTGGGCATTTTTGAAACCGTAGTGGATGCCATTGCCAATCGCCTAGAAGTGACACCGAAAGCATAAGACTATTGTTCAAAAGCTATCAGCTGATAGCTGATAGCTGATAGCTGAACGCGCACGCGTGCGCGTAGCGCTTAAGCTGATAACTGATAACTGATAGCTCATAGCTCATAGCTGATAACTGATAGCTTAGCTAATCACTATCCACCAAAACAGTAACCGCTGCAACAGCAATCAGCATGTCATCATTTTTATCATTAAGTTCCGGAATCGCCCTGCCTTGAACTACCATTCCACCGGACTCAAGGGATAGAGTTTTCTGACCAAATGGGAGTACAGCGAGTACTTCATCTTCCCGGACTTGCTCTGGGTAAGGCACGGCGACTTGAACTTCAACTATCATTTGATTGGGATGCTCTAAACCAGCTACTTCCCAAACACCAGGCAAGGCATTGTGAGCAATAGCGTTACGTACAGCTCTTGCTGCTGCTACGGTTGGGTCTTGACCGTGTTGGTCTATTCCCATTCCCATTTCTATAATTAAGCGTTTACGAACCATGGCGAGTATATTGAATGCGTAAGCGTTTAATCGGATCATCCTCTGATTCTGGGACAGTATCACGACGGATTTCTTGTAAGCCCAATTCCTGAAAGTGAGCTAGTTCTGTATCCGACAACGGCCAAGGGGGACCATCCGGTTCAGTGTCGCTATCCCGAAATCGAGTTATCACTAGGAGGGTTCCCCCTGGGGCGAGTAAGGATGCGATCGCATTCATAACAGTTGACCGAACCTTCAGGGGTAAGGCTTGGATGTTACGACATTCAAACACAAAATCAAATTTGTGATGCCATGCTGGATCTAAGGCAAACAAATCCGCCACTTGGTACTTGACCTGGGAATCGGGAAATCGTTTTTCGCACCATGCGATCGCACTGGGGGAAATATCAAAAGCAGTGACTTGGAAACCTTGCTGCGCCAACGCTTCCGCATCATCCCCTAACCCACAACCAACCACTAGGGCAGAGCGACCCGACCCTTGGGGTGTATTATGCTCTAACCAATCCTGTAGATAGGGATGGGGTGTTAAACGCGCCCAAGGTATTTGCCCTGAATCCCCATTAGCTTCCGCATATAAAACCTCAAACCATTGAGATGGATTATCTTGGCGAATTGATTCCGATGCCAAGAGCTTGACCTTCTGCTGTAGTGTTTCGGGTTGTTGCTCGAACATAGGTCTGGGTGTGGTTATGCTTCCTAAGTTTATAGCACTACCGATTAAACTGTTTTAGTTAACTTTTGCCTCTAGCATGCATGCCAATGCCATTGCGCGTAGCGCTATAACTATTCCAATCTAAATCCCTGTCTGGTAAGAGAGATCAGGTTATAGCAGTCCCCAGGGCAGTTAGGACATGACAAAAGTCTCAAACCTAAGTAAGCGCAAGAGTTTTACTCTCTTGGTGCGCATTCTGATAGTGATTAAAAATCACCAGGGTCGCACCGCTTCTGACTTCTGACTTCTAACTTCTGACTTCTGCTATAGCAGTACCACATTACAAACTAAGCCATTTGGCTGATTTTTGCGATGAGGGGTGACACCCCTCATTTGCTCAGGTATATTTGAAATATAAGATGCACCCTGATGATCGAGAGAGTCAGTAAAACGACTCTCTTTTTTTTTGCCTGTTGCCTGTTGCCTGTTGCCTGTTGCCTGTTGCCTGTTGCCTGTTGCCTGTTGCTTGTTGCCTGTTTCCTGTTGCCTGTTGCCTGTTGCCCGTTGCCTGTTTCCTGTTGCCTGTTTCCT
>NZ_JAAHHS010000573.1 GCF_010692395.1 Moorena sp. SIO3H5 | reverse complement strand
CGCTGCTGCATTGTGATCTTTGTCCAAAAACTGTAGCGCTTCAGTAGTGGAGTTGGTCGCTACCAGTTGCACTGATGGCAGAAAATGCTCTAACCACCCCTGACACTGAGCCAGAGCTTGAGGATGGGAATAAACAATTTTAATGTCTGCCATGGTTGATGCCCGTGACATCAGACAATGTCTGATTGGCAAAACCAGAGCCTGTTGGATTTGTAGCTGATCTAGTTGCCAAAGCCGATCTAGTGTCATGGTGACACTGCCTTCAATGGAATTCTCTACAGGTACCACTGCTAGATCAGCTTGTTGGTTAGCTACTGACTGTAAGGTTTGGGCAATGCTGGGATAAGGACACAATAGGCATTGCTGACCCTGTTGTTTCTGGAGTCGCTCAGCATAAGCTGTGGCAGCGCCTTCTGTATAAGTTCCTGGTGGTCCGAGATAGGCAATAGAAAGTGACATAATAGACAATACAATTTGATTTGTGAACAAAATCGTTTAGGGAAGGGCAAGAGGCATGCTAGCAAGAGGCAAGAGTTAATAAAGTAGATAAGGATTTTTAGTCAGGTCAAAAACTGTAATCCTTGTATTGATTCAGTCGCTATGATATTTTTTTTGTGTGATCATAAATTAGCATTGGGTTTCATGATATAGTTAGGAATATTATCTAGATTATGGTGGGTTAATTGTCATAAAACAATCAATGATAATCTAAAATTATATAATCTTTTTAGGTGCTTTGTATTGATCAAAAATTTAACTGTAAACTTTTGAAAAAAATAGCCCTAAGTTAGTCAGTATATAGTCAGTATATCAGTTATTATTAGATGGGGTATTTTTAGGCTTGTTTGGAAATCGAGGAACCGATAAACAACAAGTGCAAATAGTCTATTTTAAGAGTAAAGCTGGGTATCTTAACTTTGCCCTAGTTAACGTTTATTTCTTTCATGATGGCATCGGTTTTTCAAAATTTCCAACCCCTAGCTGCGATCGCTACCACTCCTACTGGGGCTCAAATCCTGCAACCCCTCTGTCAAACGACTGGTGCAACCCTTTGGGTACCGAATTCTCTGAGCACCCTAGAACAGGTTGCTGTCTACAACGGTTCCCTCAAAGACCACATTGCCTCCCTCTGGCCAAACCACCGTGCTTTGGTGTTTTGTTTGGCAGCGGGGGCAGTGGTGCGCTTAATTGCTCCTTTGTTAACGGATAAATCCAGTGATCCAGCAGTTGTGGTAGTTGATCAAGGGGGAGGTTTTGTAATTAGTTTGTGTAGTGGTCATCAAGGGGGGGCAGATCAACTGACACGGTTAATTGCTGCCCAACTGGACTCAACGCCTATTTTAACGGGAGCAGCAGCGGATAATGGTCTACCTGGAGTTGATGTCTTAGGTATTCCCTTTGGCTGGTATCGGGGAGAAGGGGATTGGACTAGAGTAAGTGCTGTGGTTGCCCGTGGAGAAATAGTACAGGTAATTCAAGAGGCTGGTTCCACTCTTTGGCAAGCTCATCTTAGAGATGGACATCCTTTCTATTTCGGATTTCCAGAGGATAGCGCTACAACTGAATCCGAGTCTATCTCACCTAAAGCCAGGATTTGGATTAGTCCCACCCACCAGCAATTTGCTTCAGGATCGGATTTACCAAACGTCCAGTGGTATCCACGGGTACTGTGGCTGGGAATTGGCTGTGAGCGAGGCACATCCAAGCAGTTGATTGAAATGGCGATTCGGCAGACCTGTCAGCGTTATGGTTTATCAGAAAATGCGATCGCAGGAATTGCGACTATTGACCTGAAAGCCGATGAAGTCGGTATAGTCCAATTGTGCCAAGAGCGCCATTGGCCCTTACACACTTTCCCAGCTGAGGTACTCCGTTCCGTAACTGTACCCAACCCATCGGATGTGGTGGCGGCAGAAGTTGGTACTGCCAGCGTTGCCGAAGCAGCAGCTCTGTATAGCGCTCAAGAGTTGAACGTTAGCAAGTTGTTCGGGAACGTTGGCCAAAAGGCCACGCTTTCCGAACAACCCTTATTAGTTCCCAAACAAATAGTCAAATCAGCGAATCAAGTAGGAGCAGTAACTGTAGCGATCGCTCAATCCCCAGTAGAATACACTGGACGTATTGGGAAACTGTTGCTAGTGGGTATCGGTCCGGGGAATCTTGACCAAATAACTCCAGCAGCTAAAACAGCTATATCCAGTGCTGATGCTGTGATTGGTTACTCCCTCTATATCAATTTAATTGCAAGCTTGCGACGTCCAGGACAAATTATCGAAGCATTACCGATTACCCAAGAAACCCAACGAGCAAAACGTGCCATTGAACTAGCTGAGTGGGGATTAACGGTAGCAGTGGTTTCTTCTGGTGACTGCGGTATCTATGGTATGGCAGGGTTAGTGCTAGAAGAATTGCGCTCTAGGGGCTGGGATGGTAAGACACCCCAGGTGCAAGTATTTCCTGGTATTACAGCGTTACAAGCTGCTGCCTCTCGTGTGGGAGCACCCCTGATGCATGATTTTTGTGCCATTAGTTTGAGTGACCTATTGACCCCTTGGCCAGTAATCGAAAAGCGTCTAGAAGCCTCAGCCGCAGCAGATTTTGTGACTGCGTTGTACAATCCGCGATCGCGTAATCGTACTGAGCAGATTGCGATCGCACAACGGATTTTTCTCAAGCATCGTAAGCCTGATACCCCTGTAGCCATTGTGGTTTCCGCCTATCGAGAGGATGAAAAAATCACTCTCACAACGCTTGACAAAATGCTAGAAATACCCATTGATATGCTGACTATGGTGCTGATTGGTAATCAAACCACTGATGTTCATCAGGATTGGATGATTACACCACGGGGATATCGGGTTTAAGGTTGTTTGTCAGAATGCAGAATGCGCGAATGCGCGAATTTAGGGCGTTGCTTAATAATGGAATGATTTTCAGAGTTTTGTGGAAAGCGCACCTGTGGAACGGGCATCTTGCCTGTTTCATTTTCGGGCGTGCAGGATGCCCACCCTACTTATATTCAATCAGAGAAACAACGAAACAACTCAAACACCTGACGACAGAAATGTTTTAGCTTTTCCCCCACTTCAGCTGATGGCTGACAATTACCGATAATTTGCCAACGTTCCACTGTGGACAGTCGCCAAGCTTCTCCTTGATGGTTAAAGGCGGCCGCTTCCAAACCAATCAACCGATGAGATTGATCCAAGTGGTCTTTATGAAACCGAATCTGTAACAAAATACTTCGACTTTGGAAGCGTCTACTCCAGCCAGGGAAGTGAAAGCCAATGTCAATGGAGTTAGGATCCACGAGTTCTCGGGTTTCCGGGTCATTGGTCCAAGGCTTGAGGTCAGCCTTGGCATCAGGGAATTCAGACTTAAACAAATTGACAACAGCCGCAATTTTGGTGGTGACTTCTAAGCCGATTGCTTGTTCAGCTGCGTTCACGCCTCATCTCCTATGGTTAACTGCTAGTAACGTAATTTGTATCTTTTTATTACAACCTAAGATAAATCTACCCAATTATTTATAAAAATTTATACTTTTAGTGTGAAATTCAGTAATTTGATCAAAAGAAGAACCAAGTGTTCCAGGGTAAGCGCAAGAAAAATGAACTTATAATATGCTAGGGGAACCGATGTCAGAATAAAGGTTTCCAATGGTTCTTGGCTTCGATTTCTCCGCGTTACTCAACTCCAACAAGTCGGCAATCCTTGCCACTGCTGCCTGCTACTGATTCTCAACAAGTTCAGCAGGCACTGATTGATCGGCGAGGGAAAAAAGTGAGATCGGAAGAAT